>JAGAYQ010000441.1 GCA_017940445.1 Pyramidobacter sp.
GACAACGCTGTCATGGTCGCAGCGGCCGGCTACGCGGCATTCATGCGCGGCGAGCGCAGCGACATCTCCATGGGGCCTGACCCGGCGCTTGATTTTGGCGAAGACGAGGTGATCTAGCATGAAGAGAAAGAAATCCCGAAAGGGCTTTACCCTGATCGAGCTGCTGATCGTCATGACGGTGATCGGCATCCTCTCGGGCAGTCTGCTGCTGACGATGGGCTCGAGCACCGACAAGGCCGAGGCTACGCGCATCGTCACCGACCTCAACAGCCTGCGCCTGGCCGCCGGCCTGTACTATGCCGACAATGCCGGCAGCGCGCTCTCGCCCGACATCGAGCGGCTGAAAACGTATGTGACTGCGCCGGAGAAACTCAGCGGCGATCAGTACGAGTTCAAAGAGGGCGAAAATAAAGGCCAGTGGTTCGTCGGCTGCAAGATCGCCGCTCAGCCTGAAGGCGTGCGCGAATCGCTCAAAAAAATGGCCGCCGCCAACGGTCTGCGCAACAGCGTCACCAGCAGCGACAGCGACACCTACAACGGAGGCACCAGCGGCGTGTACATCCGAGTGAGATAATTCAGCAAGAATCATAAAAATATATCCGGCAGAGCGGAAAAATAGTTTTCTGTTCTGTCGGATATGTTTTTATGCAACCGGTTTTGCATTTGCTGTGCTATAATCCTGACGGTTTCAAATTTTCGCGGAGGTGTTGTGTGATGGCTCAGAAGAATTTGGTGTACGGAGTCGACGACGTTCCCTCTCTACCGATTTTGCTGCTGGCGGGCGCGCAGCATGTGCTGACGCTGTTTGGCGCGACGACGCTGGTGCCGCTGATCTTCGGCCCGGCGATGGGCATGGATCAGGCACAGATCGGATTTTTCATCTCGTGCGTGTACTTTGCGATGGGTGTGTGCACGCTGATCCAGACCAGTCCGTTTGGCTCAGGGCTGCCGATCGTTCAGGGATCGAGCTTCAGCTTCATCCCGCCGATCATGACGATCGTGGGCATCTATTCGGCGCAGGGCACGGCGGTGATCATGCAGTACATCGGCGGCGCGCTGATCTCGGGCGGCGTGTGCCTGATGGTGCTTGGGCAGTTTGGCCTGATCGGCAAGATCCGCCGCTTCGTGGGGCCGCTGACGGTCGGCACGACGATCATGGCGATCGGCTTTTCGCTGGCGGATACGGCGATCAGCTTCAACGCGGCCAACTACTGGCCGGCATCGCTGGCGGTGGTGGCGCTGATCTTCCTCTTTGGTCTGGGGCTGAAGAGCCGCTATATCAACATCTTCTCGGTGCTGCTGAGCGTGATCATCGTCTGGGGCGTGTGCTTCGGCCTCAGCCGCTCGGGTGTGTTCGCGCCGGGGCATCCGGTTTATATCAGCCTTGACAACGTGAAGGCGGCCAAGTGGTTCCAATTTACCGGCTTCGCTCCCTGGGGAATGCCGAAGTTCAGCCTGGTGGCGTTCGGCGCGATCCTGGCTGGATTCTTCTCGGTCATCCTGGAGAGCATCGGCGATTATTTCAACGTCTGCAACGCGGCTGGCATCGCCGACCCGACGGAGAAGCAGATCAACAAGGGCATCCGCGCCGAAGGGCTGGGCTGCATCTTCGGCGGCTTTACGGGCGCTGTGGCCTGTACGAGCTACACTGAAAACATCGGTCTGATCGGCCTGACGGGCATCGCTTCGCGCTGGGTGGTGCGCGTGGGCGCGGTGCTGCTGATCGGCATGAGCCTTGTGGGAAAGTTCGGAGCGCTGGTGGCGACGCTGCCGTCGCCGATCATCGGCGGCTGCTACATCGCGCTGTTCGGCACGATCGGCGCTCTGGGTATTCAGGCGCTGACGCGGGCCGATATGCAGAAGCAGCGCAATGTGATGATCGTGGGCTTTGCGTTCCTTATGGCACTCGGCCTGCCGGGCTGGGTGACGAAGCAGCAGGATCTGTTCTTCGCCTGGGGCATCCCTGGTCAGATCGTCTGGGCCATTGGCAAGACGTCGATGGCGGTGGCCGGCATCTCGGCCTGCGTGCTGGATAACCTGATCCCCGGCACGCGCGAGGAACGCGGTTTCCGCGACTAGCAAAACGAAATATGTGCGAGGGTGGAAATCTCTTTCCGCCCTCATTTTTTATGCTAGAATAGCAGTATGACGAAGGCGGTGAGAGCATGGCGCTGTTGGCGCGACGAAAGAGACTGGCGGAAGCCTTTGAGACGATCTACGAGCTTTACAACCGGCGCGAGCTGGTGCATCCTGACCCGCTGGAGTTTTTGTACCGCTATGACCGCGTCGAAGACCGCGAGATCGCGGCGCTGATTGCTTCGTCGCTGGCGTACGGTCGCGTGACGATGATCCTGAAGAGCGTCGCGTGCGTGCTTGATGCGATGGGCAGCTCTCCGCGCGCGTTTATCGAAAGCGGCAGCGAAACCGCCTGGCGCGAACAGTTTGCCGATTTTCGTCATCGTTTCACGAGCGGTGACGACGTGGCTGCTTTGCTGGGCGGCGTCAAGCGAGTGATCGGCAAAAGCGGCTCGCTCGGCGAGTTTTTACGTACTTCGCGCGGAGTGTGCGGCACGCTTGAGGGCGCTCTCGACGCGCTGGTCGAAGAGCTTGAGAGCGGGCGTAAAAACAGCCTCCTCTGCCGGCCGTCTCTGGGTAGCGCCTGCAAGCGCCATTTTCTGATGCTGCGGTGGATGGTCCGTCACGACGAAGTGGACCCGGGCGGCTGGCACGGGCTCGATCCCGCCGAGCTGCAGGTGCCGCTTGATACGCACATGTATTCCGTCTGCCGGTCGCTGCGCTTCACGCGGCGCGCCTCAGCTGATCTCAAGACGGCTCGGGAAATCACGAGCGTCTTTGCAAGCTTGCGGCCGGACGATCCCGTCCGCTATGACTTTGCGCTGACGCGGTTTGGAATCCGTCCCGATATGAGCGAGGCGGAACTGATAAAACTGTGCACATCTGCACGACACGAAAGGAATGACTGAGATGAAAAAAATGTTTCTGGCCGCGCTTGCGGCTCTGGTGCTCATGAGCAGCGCTGCCTGCGCCGCGTCGATGGGGGATTTCACGATCCAGGACCTGGACGGAGAGGTGCACACGCAGAAGCTGCTGTCGAAAGCGAAGCTGACGATGTTCAACGTCTGGGGCACGTTCTGCCCGCCCTGCCTGCGCGAGATGCCTGATCTTGGAGAGCTGGCGGCGGAGCTTGAGCCCGAAGGCGTGCAGATCGTCGGTCTGGTGTGCGACTGGACCGACCGCAAAGGCAACCCCAGCGAGGCGCAGATCGCGAAGGCGAAAAAGATCGTCGCGAAGACTGGCGCTTCATACCTCCACCTGCTGCTGAACGACGATATCCAGCAGTATTTCGGCGACATCACAGCCGTTCCTCAGACCTACTTTGTCAGCCGTTCAGGCGAGATCGTCGGCGCGGTGACGGGCGCGCAGAGCCGCAAAGCCTGGATCGCCATGATCCGCCATGTGCTGGCAAAAGTCGAATGATCCCTCGCCGCGCCGCCGCGTGGCTCTGCATTGCTGCCGGAGCTGCGCTGATAGCCGCCGGACTGCTTCGTGGCGAAGTCTCTGAAGTTTTCGGGAAGGCGGCCAATATCTGTCTGGAGTGTGTCGGCATTGGCTAGGGCGCGCTTGCAGCGTCTGCGGCTGTGCGTCCAGCTTGCCTGGACGGCGCTCTGCAACGGTTATCTGGCCGGATTTGTGAGAGGGACGATCTTCACAGGCGCGCTTAAAAACGTCTGCGTCCCGGGGCTGAACTGCTATTCCTGCCCCGGAGCTCTCGGCGCGTGTCCGGTCGGCTCCTTTCAGGCGATGCTGACGGGCATGGAAGTCCGCATCCCGATGTACGTGACCGGCTTTCTGTTCGCGTTCGGCGGCGTGCTGGGGCGGATCGTCTGCGGCTGGCTGTGTCCTTTCGGGCTGGTCCAGGACGCTTTGTACAAAATCCCCATGTCAGGGAAAAAGCGCGATCTGCCCGGCGACCGCCTGCTGCGCTGGCTGAAATACGTCGTGCTTGCCGTGTTTGTTGTCGCCCTTCCTCTGTGGATGCGCGATCCGCTGCTGAATGTCAGCGATCCGTGGTTTTGCAAATACATCTGCCCGTCAGGCACCGTAATGGGCGGCTGGCCGCTCCTGGCTGCGAACGCGGGCCTGCGTAGCGCCGCCGGCTGGATCTTTGCCTGGAAAAGCGCGCTGCTCGTGCTGATCATCGCGCTGTCAGTGCGGTCGTACCGGCCGTTTTGCAAGTACCTGTGCCCGCTGGGCGCTTTTTACGGCTTTTTCAATCGTATCGCTCTGTTCCGGCTGAGCGTGGAGCACGCTGCGTGCGTGAAGTGCGGCTCGTGTGCGCGTATCTGTCCGATGAGCGTCGATATGCCGGCTCATCCCGACAGCGCCGAGTGCATCCGCTGCGGACGCTGCTGCGATGCCTGCCCGACCGGGGCGATCCGCCTGCCGTTTATGAAAAATCATCAGCCGAACGAGGGGAGCTGTGCGAATGAATAACGATTTCATCTATCGGCGAAAGCTGTATGACCGCGCTCAGCCTCACCCCGGCGAGCAGCGGCTGGACTTTGAAGCTGCGCCCGCTGTTCCGCTGCGGCCGCTTGACGAAACGGGCTTCACCGCGCTCGACATCGAGACGACCGGCCTTAGCCCGGCGTTCTGCGGCATCGTTGAGATCGCCGCGCTCAAAGTGCTGCCCGGCGGCGAGAGCCAAACCTTTCAGACCCTGGTTGATCCGCACTGCGTCATCCCCCGCGCTGTGACTGCCATTCACGGCATCAGCAGCGATATGGTGCGCGGCGCACCGTGTGCCGAAGAGGTCGTCGGCGGCCTGGTCGAATTCGCAGCCGGCACGCCGCTGGTGCTGCACAACGCGCCGTTTGACCTCGGCTTCCTCACGCCCATTGTTCAGCGTCAGGGACTTGCCTGGCGCAGTCCTGCCGTCTTCGATACCCTGCGGCTGGCCAAGCGTGCCTTTCCCGGCCTGCGCAGCTACAGCCTGGAGAACCTGAGCCGCTTCTTCGATTTTGACGCCGGCAACCACCATCGCGCTCTCGCTGACTGCGAGTACTGCGCCCGACTGTTCCAGCTGATCCGCGTCAAGCTCCGCACGCCAGACGGCGAAGAATCGTTCTGCCGAAAGTGCGCCTCGTCGCCGAAGCTGCTGGGAATGTAATACTAACGCGTGATTAAAATGCTCATCGCGCGGCCGCGCCTAAGTCGGGCACGGCTGTTGGCGCCAGATCGGCGCCGCGCCGTCTCATGCGTTTTTCGACGCGACGCAGGCACTTTAAAACGGCTATAATACATTAGCCGTTTTAAAGAAAAACAGTATAAAAATAATCAAGCCCTGCGTTCGCCTTTGTGAACGCAGGGCTTGCTGTATCATTCATCAGAAAAATTGTACATCATATTCGCCAGTTGCATGAATTGATCGCTTTGGGCGCTGACCGCAGCCGTAACTACAACGCGGCTCTTTCCTTCATCGATCCAGTAATAAAGAATGTACTGACCGACAACCATTTTACGGATCCCCTCGCTGCGCCATGGTTCCAGAGCAACAACGGGCATTCTGGAAGGTAAAGTCCTCAACGAGAGCACGGCATTTTCGCTCTCAGAAAGCAGTTTATGAGCCACATGGGGTAAAACAAATCAAACTCGTAATATTGTCTGATCTCATCGAGCTGATCAAAAGCGTATTTTGATAGAGTGACCTCGTACTGATTCAGCATTGCTACGACCTGTGCAGCAGTTTATCAAAAGCTTCCTCACAAGGAATGACATCTCCGCTTTTGGCCTGAGCAAGTCCATGTGCCATCATCTCGTCAAATTCATTTTTTGACATCTGCTCAAGTGATCGCGGGGGGCGGCGCAACGTCGTAGGAAAGGGGATGCCTTGTTGCCGAATGACTTGCCGGTAGGCCATGTTGAAAAAGGCTGATGCCGAAATACCAAGTTCACCAAGGATTGCCTCGGCCTGCGCTTTGATTTCTGGTTCAATGCGGACATTGATATTTGCCGTTCTTATCGACATGGTGAACGC
>JAGAYQ010000442.1 GCA_017940445.1 Pyramidobacter sp.
CTGGCCTTCGGCGGCGGCGACCATGCGCAGGCCGCTGACCATGAAGTCGCGCGCGACGATCACCATCACCATCCAGCCGCTGAGCCGGTGCAGCTCAAGCAGCGCGATCAGCGCCGCCATGACGAGCACCTTGTCGCTGAGAGGATCGATGAACTTGCCGAGATTCGTGATCAGGCCCTTTTTGCGGGCAATATAGCCGTCAGCCGTGTCGGTCAGCGCAGCAACGATGAAAACAAGCGCAGCCGCCAGGTCGCTGTAAGTCAGATCGAGCCCCAGCGTGCGCAGGAACGGGATGCCGCGGCCGACGCGTGTGTACAGCAGCAGCACCATCACAAACGGCGCCAGCAGGATGCGTGACAGGCTGAGCAGATTTGGGATATTGAAAGAACGCTTTCCCATACCGAAAAAACCTCCCCGCCGGGCAAAACTTTACAAGAAAACGACGCCCAGCGAAACCGGTTTATTATCTCACAGATGCGCGCTAAAATCCACCGCGGCCGCATTTTTCGCTCAAACTCGCCGGCGCGTTGATCACCGCAAAAGCGCCATAGGTGAATTATACTGAACAGATTCTCACGGCGCATTGTGGAAAACGACAAATTTCTTCATTATCGCGGCACCGGAGTAAAAAAACGCCGCCATATCTGTTCACGTGAAAAATGGAACAGATACGGCAGCGTTCGTTTATTTTTTTCGGCTCTTCGTTTCGATTTTATTTTTTTCGTCGCCCGCATCGCCGGCCGCGCGGGAAATCAGTTTCGATATCTCCTGCTCAAAGCTGGAGATGTCAGTGAACTCGCGGTAGACTGAAGCAAAACGCACATACGCAACTTTGTTGACTTCGGCCAGTTCCTTCATCACCAGCTCGCCGATCTCAGTGCTGGAAACTTCCTCGCCGCTCTCGCGCAGGCGCGTTTCGATACGTCCGGCCATATCCTCGATCGTATCGAGCGACACGGGCAGACGCTCGCAGGCGCGGCTGATGCCGCGGATCAGCTTGCTGCGGTCAAACGCCTCGCGGCGTCCGTCTTTCTTGGAGATCCAGAGGACCTTCTGCTCTTCAACGCGTTCATAGGTCGTGAAGCGGAACCCGCACCCCATGCACTCACGGCGGCGCCGGATCGAACGTCCTTCATCGGCCGTGCGCGTTTCCATGACGCGGCTGTCCATCGAACCGCACTGAGGGCATCTCACTCAGCATCGCTCCCTTCCCTTGTTCGACTCCTCGTTCTCTTTTCGCCGACGACAAAAAAACGGACCCGGAGAAACTCGCGCTTCCCGGATCCGTTCAGGTACAAATTACCCTTGCAGGACGCGCGAAACAACGTCCTTGACAAGTTTGCCGTCCGCCTGGCCTTTCAGCTTCGGCATGACAGCCTTCATGACTTTGCCCATTTCCTTCGGAGACGTGGCGCCGACTTCGGCAACGGTCTCGCGGACGATGCGCTCCACCTCTTCAGCAGAAAGCTGCGCAGGAAGATACGCCTCAAGCACTTTCACTTCGGCAAGTTCAGAATCAGCGCGGTCCTTCGCGCCGGCAGCAGCAAACTGCTCAGCGGCTTCCTTGCGCTGCTTGACAAGGCGTCCGACCAATGTGATCACGTCATCGTCAGTGATCTCGTAGCTGACGCCCTTGTCGGCCTGGAACTTCTGAAGCTCGGCCTTGAGCATGCGGAACACGGAGAGCTCAAGCTCGCGGTGCTCCTTCATGGCAGTTTTCAGATCGGCGGAAACTCGTTCAGTCAATGCGCTCATGACACACTACCCCCTCACTCTTCTGCGAGAGAGTTCCTGGCGCTTGCGTTTTCTCGCCTCGCTGGGTTTCTCGTAGTGCTCCTTCTTACGGGCCTCACGAAGGACACCCGCTCTGGAAACGTCTCTCTTAAAACGACGAAGGACGTCTTCGATCGATTCGTTGTCTTTTCTAACGACTGTCGTCAAAACAATTCCCTCCCTTCTGCTCCACCTGCATCAAACTTTAACCCGGGGGCCATTGTAGCCCTCGCCCCGCTAATAAATGGATATGAAGGTGGGGGACTGTCTGACCTGCAGATTCGCCGCAGTTGACGACGATCCGGTACGCTCCGGCCACGCCCAGCTGTGATGCGACCGTTTTCACGGCGCTCATCAGGCGTCCCCAGAGCTGAGGATCAGAAACGTCGTCCGCGCACGCGACATGAACCTTCGGAACGACCAGCACATGAACGGGAGCCTGCGGACGAATATCCTTGAACGCCACGCAGTACTCGTCTTCGTAGATCAGTTCCGCCGGAAGCTGCTTGTTCACGATCGCGCAAAACGGACACGATTCCATCGTCGTCACCTCGCATAACGGACATTTTATCACCGAGCAGGCCATTCCGACAATAGCCTTTCAGAAAAAACTTTTTATTTTTTCATCATTCATCGGTCAGAATGCCGTTTTTTATCGATTTTACTGTTATTCTTCTCAGTTCGTTATAAAAAGTTCCTGCACCCGGTCGAAACTCCAGATATTCGCGAGTGTACCCCTGAGAGCGCCCGCGCTTTTCGCCTTCGAACAGAACTTCGACTTCGCGGCCTCCCCAGCGCTCAGCTTCACGCTGCAGCGACGCGGAGGCGGCTGCTTTCAGCCGTGCCATCCGGTCGAGGGCCGTATCGCGGTCGATCTGCCCCGACATCACCGCTGCCGGCGTGCCAGGACGGGGCGAATAGCGAAACGCGTGAACGCGACCGATCCGCGCTTTTTCCAGCAGCGTCAGCGTGTTGCCAAAAGCTGCCTCAGATTCCTGGGGAAAAGCGCACATCACATCGGTGGAGATATGAAGATCTTCGCCCAGGGCCCTTCGCAGACGCGCGACAAGATCGAGATAATCCGCAGCCGTGTGC
>JAGAYQ010000443.1 GCA_017940445.1 Pyramidobacter sp.
CCGCGGTCACGCTGTCGAGCGCGCCGTCGGCGATCATCGGAGCCGCGCCGCCGTCCCCCTCTTCGTCGGGCTGAAAGAGCACGCGCAGGCCGGCCGGTCGGTCCGCTTCGGCCAGCAGCAGCTTGAGCGCGCCGAGGGCGCAGGTCGTGTGAGCGTCGTGTCCGCAGGCATGCATCGCGCCTTTGTGTTCGCTTGCCCAGGGCAGGCCGGTCTCCTCGTCCACAGGCAGCGCGTCCATATCGGCCCGCAGGGCCAGAAGGGGCTTTCCCTCGGGCGCGGGCAGCTCGGCAAGGATGCCTCCGGCGCAGTCGCGGTATTGCACGCCAAGTTCATCGAGCCGGGCTTTGACGAACGCGACTGTCTCGGGCAGCTCGCGCCCTACCTCCGGGATGCGGTGCAGCGAACGATACACGTCCGTCAGCCACGGCAGCAGCGTCTGTGCTTTCTTATACATCGCGGTTCTCCTTTGCTGTAAAAGCAAATTCAAACCCAACACGAAGACACAAAGGCCCAAAGACACAAAGAAAAAACTAAAAAGGGGAAAAAACGCGTTTTGCAAACGTTCAGTTTTCTCGTGAAAAGGCGTTTTGCCGCGCAGTTTTCCTTAAAAGATCTTCTTTGCGTCTTTGCGTCTTCGGGTCTTAGTGTCGGCTTTGAATTTGACTTTGTTTTTACTCGTCCTTGAGGCCGAATTCGGTCATCAGCGCGTCAACGGCCGCATGGCCCTGATCGCGGGGCACGAGCACGGCGATCTTGATCTCCGAAGTGGTCGTGCCCAGCACGGCGATATTGCGCGCCGCAAGCGCTCCGAAGAAGCGTCCGGCGACGCCCGAGGCCGACTGCATGCCCACACCGATGGCGCTGACTTTGCTGACGCTGTCGTCGACGCTGACGGTCCAGTCCACGCCGGGCAGGGCGGCCGAAAGCGCGGGGCGAAGGTTTTCCATGTCGCCGCTGACGACGGAGAAGGTAATGGCAGCTTTTCCGTTTTCCGACACGATCGAGATCATGTCGAGGTTGATGCCGCGTCCGGCCAGCTCGTTGAACACGCGGGTATAGAGCGTCACGTCCTCGGGCAGGCCGCGCAGGTTGACTTTGATCTGCTCGGCCAGGGCCACGCCGGTGACGACGGGCTGTTCGAGCCATTCGGGCAGTTTTTTCACGATCTTTGTCCCTCTTTCATCGGAAAAAGTTGAGCCGCAGTACAGCTCGACTTCCTGTTTATCGGCGATCTCCACGCCGCGGGAATGAAGCACTTTCGCACCGGACGAAGCCAGTTCGAGCATCTCTTCATAAGTGATGTATTCCAGCTTTTTGGCGCTGGGCACGATCCTGGGGTCGCAGGCGTAGACGCCGGCCACGTCGCTGTAGATCTCGCACGGGCAGCCGAGTGCGGCCGCCAGAGCGATGGCCGAGGTGTCGCTGCCGCCGCGGCCGAGCGTGGTCAGGTCGCCCTCGTCGGTAACGCCCTGAAAGCCGGTGACGACCACCACGCCGCGCGCGTCAAGCTCGGTCCGGAGGCGGTCGGACTGGATGTCGCGGATGCGGGCGCTGGAATGGGCAGCCGTGGTGAGCATGCCGATCTGAAACGCGTTCATCGACAGCGCGTCCACGCCCAGGTCTTTCAGCGCCATCGCCAGCAGCGACGCGCTCACCTGCTCGCCCGTGGCCAGCAGCATGTCCATTTCGCGCTTGTAGTGTCCGCTCTGCGGCGAGATGCTGCCCGCCAGCTCGATCAGGTGATTGGTCGTCTTGCCCATGGCCGAGACGACGACGACGAGCTTTTCGCCCGCCTTGCAGCGTCTGGCAACGATCGAAGCGACGCCGCGCACCTTATCGGCATCGGCCACGGACGAGCCGCCGTATTTCAAAACGACCGTGCCGGGCGCGGTCTGAACAGGACTCATCGCTTACAGCTCCCGCAGGGCTTCGACGATGGCCGTCTTGCCTTCGGTCTTCGCGTCGACGGTCTTGATCACGCGCGCAGGCGTTCCCGCCACGACCACGCCGGGAGGAACGTCCTCGGTGACGACAGCGCCGGCGGCCACGACGCTGCCCGCGCCCACGCGCACGCCTTCGAGCACCACGGCGTTGCCGCCGACGAGCACGCCGTCTTCGATGACGACGGGCTGCGCGCTGGCCGGCTCGACCACGCCGGCAATGATCGCGCCCGCGCCGATGTGGCAGTTTTTGCCCACCTGCGCACGGCCGCCGAGCACGGCGTTCATGTCGATCATCGTGCCCTCGCCCACGGTGGCGCCGATGTTGATCACCGCGCCCATCATGACGACAGCGTTTTTGCCGATCTCGACCATGTCGCGGATAATCGCGCCGGGCTCGATGCGGGCCTCGTATTTGGTGAGGTCGGTCAGCGGCACGGCGCTGTTGCGCGCAGTCACTTCCACCTCGCAGTCGTCGATGCGGGTGCCGTTGGCTTCGAGCACGGCCAGGATCTCGGGCAGATCGCCCTTGACGGTGCCGAAGTCCCGTGAGCCGACGAAATGCAGCGCGCCCCAGTCGATGCCGTTCAGATCGCCGGCCACAAAGGCGCGGGCCAGCGTGCGCTTTTTCGACTCCTTGATCAGACGGATCACGTCTTCTGTGTTCATCCTTATAAACTCCTTAAAAGACAAGTTCAAACCTGACACAAAG
>JAGAYQ010000444.1 GCA_017940445.1 Pyramidobacter sp.
GTTTCCACAATGCTACGTTTTTCTTCTGCGCTGTAACTGAGTTTTGTAGACAAAAAGATGCCCTCCTAAAAGCAACTCACGAATTTGTTTTTTTCGTGTGTCTACTTTTAGGAGAGCATATCACCGTTTTCACGCTCCCGTTTTTTTCATTTTTTTTGTCTCCTTGTCAAATAAAAAAGTTCGTGATAGGATTCTTTTAGAATTGAATATCGTATTTTTGTATCGTACCATCCGTAAAGCAGTACAGTAAGAGAAGGAAAGTGGCGTCCATCCGGGACGTCTGCTTTTGCTTCTCTTTTTTTGTATCGACGTCCTCAGCGTATCTCTGTAATCTCTGTAAGGAGGAAAAAATTATGAACGCAAACGCGGTTGAATGGAACGAATTTGCTCAGCTGGAAGAGGCGGACGCCTGCCGGCTGGCGATGCTTCTGGCGATGACGGCGAGCCTTGACGTGGAGAAAAAGCTCATCGCGCAGTTTGGGGCTCACGGCGCGCGCGGCGCCGTGACGGTGATTTCCGGTTTCGATATGGGCTCGCAGAACAACACCATCCGAAACATTATCAATATGTGCCTGAACAAGGGCCTGATCGAGAAAAAGTTCGAGCACGTGCACCCTGTCGCTCACGCCGTGCTGGAAGCGACGGAATGCACGCGCGCGACGATGGCTGTGGGACAGAATTACTGCTTTAAGGTGGCGGCCGTGCGTAAAAAGTCCACGATCGCCGTCTGCATGTACGGCGATTTGGGCATGCACGAGGTCTCCAGCCACAAAACAGTCGGCCTGGGCGTGCAGGTTTTGGGCGAGTAAGAATCGCCCGCCTCCGGCAGCTCCGGCTCAAACGCTGTGTACCAGCCGCGAAAAGCGGCATTTCATACAATCCGAAAGGAGAAATGTTTTATGAGCAACGCAGTTGTCGAGATGAACGGTTATGAGCTGTCTGAGGCGATCCACGCGAAAAAGGTGTCGTGCCGCGAAGTGATGCAGGCCTACCTTGACCAGATCGAGCGCGTCAACCCGCGTGTTAACGCCATCGTTACGATGGTGGACAGCGACGAGCTGCTGAAAGCCGCTGACGAGAAAGACAAGGCGCTGGCGGCCGGAAACGACCAGGGCTGGATGCACGGTTTCCCGCAGGCCGTCAAGGACCTGGCCGCGACGAAAGGCATCCGCACCACCAAGGGCGCCGTCGTCCTGAAAGACTGGGTCCCCGATTATGACGAGCCGCAGGTGACCGACATGAAAAACGCCGGCGCGATCGTCATCGGCAAGACGAACACGCCCGAATACGGCTATGGCTCGCAGACGTACAACGAAGTGTTCGGCGCGACGGGCAATCCCTACGACGAGACGAAGACAAGCGGCGGTTCCTCCGGCGGCGCGGCTTGCGCCGTCGCACTGAGAATGCAGGCCGTGGCCGACGGCAGCGACTACATGGGCAGCCTTCGCAATCCTGCCGGCTACTGCAACGTATTCGGCTACCGTCCTTCGCTCGGCTGTGTGCCGGCCGACGCGGCCGAACAGTTCACCAACACGATGATGGCCGTCGGACCCATGGCCCGTACCGTGGCCGACATCGCCCTGCTGCTGGGGACGCTGTGCGGCTACAACGCAAAATATCCGCTCACTAAAGAAGCCGACTGGCGGCTGAAAGCCCTCACGCCTAAAAACGTTCGCACGGCGCTCGAAAAAGACCCCAAAGGCGCGCGCGTGGCCTGGCTGCCCGACTGGGGCGGCAAGCTGCCGCTGGAAGCGGGCGTGGAGGACACGTGCAAGGCCGCGCTTGACAACATGGCTTCCGTCGGTGTGAAGATCGACGAGATCGAACCCTTTTACGACATGGACGAATTCTGGGAGAAAATCTGGCTGCCCATCCGCCATTACAGCGCCAGCGCGCTCAAGCCCATTTACGATCAGGGCAAGGGACACCTGCTCAAGCCTGAAGCGCAGTGGGAGTATGAAGGCTCCGTTAGCGAAAACGTGCACACGCTGTTTGACGCGTTCGCGCGCCGCACCGACTTTTACAACAAGATGATGAAAGTCTATGAAGAGTATGACTTCATCGTCACGCCCTCGGCGGCTGTCTTCCCCTTTGACAAGAACGTGCATTGGCCCAAGGAGATCGCCGGGCGCAAAATGCAGACGTACCACAACTGGATGGAGATCGTCACGCCGTGGACGATGGGCGGCAACGCGATCATCGCCGTTCCGGCCGGATTCGGCGGCGCGGAGCATCAGAGCATCGGCCTGCAGCTGGTCGCCGCGCCGCGGAGGGACTTTGAGCTGCTTCAGTTTGCCCGCGCCTACGAGCAAGTCAACGATTTTGTCGGCCGCTTCCCGCCGGAATATTAAGGAAACGCTGTTATGAAGTGACATTTGTCAAGAGATGAAATA
>JAGAYQ010000445.1 GCA_017940445.1 Pyramidobacter sp.
GTGCGTCAGAACGGTTCGCTCGTCTCCGACCGCTTCCTGCGCTTTGACTATACGCATTACGAGGCGCTCACGGCCGAGCAGCTTGAGGAGATCGAGACGCAGGCAAACGCGGCGATCCTTCGCGATATGCCTGTCTCGACGCTCGTGACCGATCTTGAGGCCGCCAAGGCGACGGGTGCGAAAGCGCTTTTTGAGGAGAAATACGGCAAAGTCGTGCGAGTCGTCTCTGTCGGCGACTTTTCGAGCGAACTGTGCGGCGGCACTCATGTCTCCGCTTCCGGCGTCATCGGCAGCCTGAAGATCATCAGCGATGAGAGCATCGGCTCCGGTATTCGCCGCATCACTGCCGTGACCGGCATGAGCACGATCCACATGCTCCAGGAGATGCACCGCACGGTCGAAGCACTTTCCGGCAAGCTGGCGGTGAAGCCCGTGATGCTCGTGCAGAAGGTCGAAAGCATGGAGGAAGAGATCAAGGAGCTCAAGCGCCAGATCGACGCCATGTCGCGCGAAAAGCTGGCTGACAGCATCGACAGCGTCATTGCCAAAAAGGCTCTTGCCGGCGGCATCAATCTGTATGTCGGCAAGCTTGACGGCGAGGACATGAACCATCTGCGCGAAGCAGGCGACAAGTATAAGGACAGTGATCCGAACGCCGTCTTCATCGTCTTCTCGCAGGCCGCAGAGGACAAGGTGCAGCTGCTGTGCATGATCGGCGAAGAGGCGCAGAAAAAGAAGCTTCACGCCGGGCGTATCGTCAAGGAGCTGGCGGCGATCGTCGGCGGCAGCGGCGGCGGACGTCCCAACATGGCGCAGGCCGGCGGCAAGGACCCGTCGAAGATCCCCGCAGCGGCTGAAGCGGCTGTGGACGTTGTGACAAAAATGATCGGAGCTTAACGTGCCCCGAATTATCTGCCTTGACATCGGCACCGTCCGTATCGGCGTGGCAGTCAGTGATCCCCTGGGCATGTTTGCTCAGGGGATTGCTGTATGGAAAGCCGAAAGTCCCTGGATGGACGAACTGGAGCGCACGTTCGAGCGCTATGACACCGGCTGTCTCCTGCTGGGGCTGCCGATCCGCGAGGACGGTTCCATCGGCCCTTCGGCGCAGCATGTGCAGGAAGTTGCCGCGCAGATCCAGGAGCGGTTCCCGATGATCACGATCAAATTTTCCGATGAGCGCTACAGCACGCGCATAGCGACGGGATATCTGCTTGAGGGGAATGTTTCACGCAAAAAGCGCAAGCAGTCCGTCGACAAGATCGCCGCGTCCGTGATCCTGCAAGGGTATCTCGACAGGGAAGGAGCTGATCGCTTCTAAATGGATGAGAAAAAAGAGGCTCCGCAGCAGAAGGGCGTGAAGATGACGCCGATGCTGGAACAGTATTATTACTGGAAAAACAAATATCCCGACTGTATCCTGTTCTTCCGAATGGGAGATTTTTTTGAATGCTTTTTTGACGATGCCAAGCTGGTTGCCCGCGAACTCGACATCGTGCTCACGGCGCGCGATCCGAGCAAGTCGATGCCGATGGCCGGCGTTCCTCATCATGCTGCCGACCAGTACGCGGCGCGTCTGATCGAAAAGGGCTACAAGATCGCCGTTTGCGAACAGATGACGCCACCCGACGGCAAGACGCTCGTCGAGCGCGAGGTGATCAAGATACTCACCCCCGGCACGTTCATCCCCGAGGAGGGGACTGTCAACTCGTCGCTGGCGTCGCTGCTGATCCTCGGCGACAAGTGGACGGTGGGTTTCCTCACGCCCAGTGCCCGCAACGTGCAGGTGGGGACGTTTTCTCCCGAGGAAGCGAAAAACGTCCTGGTCTCGTTCGCCCCGCGCGAGATCCTTGTGCCTCGCGGAAAAAAGCGAGAGCAGACGCTCGATCTGCGTTCGGGCTGTTCGTTTTCGGAAGTTCCGGCTGAGGATTTCGATCCCGAGACGGGGCTTTCGCGTCTGTGTCAGCTCTGGGAGCTGAACTCGCTGGAAGGCTTTGGACTGAACCGAGGCGATCCCCGTATCGGTGCGGCAAACGCGCTGGTGAGCTATGCGGAAGAGACGAGCTTTTCAAAGGCGCGTCACATCCGCGGCATCACGCGCATCATGCCGGAAGGCTTTATGCACCTCGACTGGAACACGCAGACGAACCTCGACCTCTGGAGCGGCGAGCTCTCGCTGTACCAATGCCTGGACGGGTGTTCCACGCCGTTTGGAAAAAAGATGCTGCGAGACTGGCTCGCGCGTCCGCTGAGCGGTCTGGAGCGCATCAATGCCCGACTCGATGCTGTGCAGTCACTGCACGATCATGAAGAGGCCTCCAGGCAGCTCTGCGATTTGCTTGAGAAGTGCCGTGACGTAGAGCGGGCGATCGCCCGGCTGCACATGAAAAGCACCAATCCGCGTGATCTCGGCGCGCTGCGCGACACGCTCGACGTGCATCCTCAGGTGTACGAGACGCTGGGCGAACTCTGTCCGCAGGCGGAGCTTCCCGATCCGGTCGAACTGGCCCCGCTGCGCGAGCTGCTTGACAGCGCGCTTTTGAATGACCTGCCGCGGGCTCTGGGGCTGGGGGCCATCGCTGCGCCGGGATATGACGCCGAACTCGATCAGTGGCGTTCACTGGGCGACAGCGGCGACGAATGGCTGAACGACTTTGCCGAACGCGAGCGCAAGCGTACCGGACTGGCGAAGCTGAAAGTCAATTACAACAAAGTCTTTGGTTTTTATATCGAGATCCCGCGCGCGGCAGCCGGCAAGGCGGAGCTGCCGCAGGAGTATGCGCGCCGGCAGACGCTGGTCAACGCCGAGCGCTTCATCACGCCTGAACTGAAAGAGTACGAGGACCGCCGTCTTCAGGCTGACAGCAAGATCGCCGAGATCGAACAGCGCATCTTCGACGAGCTGACGGAGAAATGCCTCGAATGCACGGACGCGATCCAGCGTCTCGGCCGCGGGCTGTCGCGTCTGGACGTGTTCAACTCGTTCGCTGCGCTTGCCCGTTCCCGCGGATACTGTCGTCCCGAACTGAGCGATGAACGCGTTCTGGAGATCCGCGAGGGCCGGCATCCGATGGTGGAGCAGGCCCTGCGGGGCACTCCCTGCATCCCCAACGACCTTAGAATGGATCTGGACCACCGCACGGCGATCGTCACGGGGCCGAACATGGCCGGCAAGTCGACCTACCTGCGCATGGCGGCGATCATCCAGATCATGGCTCAGACCGGGAGCTTCGTCCCCGCCGCTTCGGCCCGTCTGCCGCTGGTGGACCGGCTCTTCACGCGGATCGGCGCGCACGATGAACTGGCCCGCGGCAACAGTACGTTCATGGTCGAGATGATGGAAACGTCGAACATCCTCCACAACGTCACCGCCCGCAGCGAGGTCATCCTTGACGAGATCGGCCGCGGCACGTCGACCTATGACGGCATGAGCATCGCCTGGTCGGTGATCGAGTATCTGCACAGCCTCTGCGGCGTGAAGCCGTTCGTGCTGTTTGCCACGCATTATCATGAGCTGACCGACCTCGAGAAGACGATGCCCGGCCTCTTCAACCTGAGCATGGGCGTTGAGGAGACCGATGAAGGCGTGCGCTTCCTCCACAAGATCCAGCCGGGACCGGCCGACCGTTCATACGGCATCGAGGTGGCCCGCATCGCCGGACTGCCGCGCGTGGTGCTCAAGCGCGCGCACGAGATCCTTGAAAAGCTTGAGCAGGAACAGCGTTCATCGGGCAGCAGCCCCGCTCAGTTTGCGCCATCGGCGCAGGTAAGCATGTTCGA
>JAGAYQ010000446.1 GCA_017940445.1 Pyramidobacter sp.
AAACGGCATCCTCTACATCGACGAGCTGCTTGAAGGAGAGCTTCCCTCATGAAAAAGCGCCGCTGGCTGCTGCCCGCCCTGCTGATGACCATCCTCGTGCCCGTGGTCTCCGCGCTGATCTTCTCCACACGCGGCCTGTACGCGCAGCGCGACGCTATGGTGAAGATGGCCCAGCGTTACTCGCAGGGACTGGCCCGCAGCATCACGCGCGAAGAAAGCGGCTCGCCGACGGAAACGCCCCTGCAGCGCCACCGCCGCATGGGTTTGTTCCTGAAAATGCTCACTGTCGGCCCGCCCGTTCCCGGCTGGATCGCCGTCGTCGGCCCCGGAGGCATCAAACTCCAGGGTTCGCCCGGCAGCCGCATCGTGCCCGAGATCGCCGAGAAAGTCAATCTGGCTCTCGCCACCGGCCAGATGCAGACACTCACCGTGCAGATCGACCGCCATCCGCCCTCGGCCGCTGCCGTCTGCCCCTACGCCGACGGCCTGCGCGCCATCGTCGTCGTCATCTCTCACTACCTCGTGCCCGGACAGATGATGCGGCTGACCATGTTCCAGCCCGTCGCCGGCATCATCGCCAGCGCCCTCGCCCTGATCGGCATCTTTCTGCTGTGGAGATGGTGCGTGCTGCCCCTGCGCAGCCTGGCCTCCCTCGTCGAGAGCCTGCACTGGGGACGCGACGTGCTCAAAGCCCCCTCCCCCGGCCCGCTGCCGGAACTGCGCGAGATGCGGCGCGCCCTCTCGGAACTGTCGCGCCGCGCCGTCGACCGCGAAGAGCTCAAGCGCAACTACGTGGGCGACATCGTGCGCACCCAGGAAGAAGAGCGCAGCCGTCTGGCCCGCGAGATCCACGACAGCCCCCTTCAGACCGTCTCGTCGCTGATCCAGCGCGTTCAGCTTGCCCTGCGCGGCCTGAGCAAAGAGCAGATCGACCGTGAGCGCGTTTCCTCGCACCTTTCGGCCGCACAGGAAGCGGCTATGAACGCCGTTCAGGAAATGCGCGACGTCTGCGACCGTCTTGCCCCGCCCTGGACCAGCCTGGGCGCGGCCCGCGCCTTTGACGAGATCACGCGCCGGCTCGGCCGCATCCACGACATCGCCGTCTCCGTGGCAGTGGAAGGTGACGACAGCTTCCTCACCGAGCGCGACGTGCTCGCCCTCAGCCGCATCGTTCAGGAAGCCGTCGCCAACGCCGCCCGCCACGGACACGCCCGTTCAGCCGAAGTGCGCCTCGCATGCAGCGGCGGCGGTGCCACTCTCACCGTAGTCGACGACGGCTGCGGCATCGACCGTGAGTTCGACCCGGAAGTGCTGCGCGTGCAGGGACACCGCGGTATCGCCAGCATGAACGAGCGCGCCTCGCTGATCGGCGCAGCCTTCTCCATCCAGCCCGGCCCAGCCGGCGGCACGCTGATCACTGTCGTCATCCCGCCCGACCGTCCGCATACGGCCGGCTCGCTCCCCGCCGGCGCCGACGTTGCCCCCCGGCAGGAATGAAACACGTTTTTCATTCACATACGCACAAAAAATCGTCAGCCCCGCAGAATAATCACTCGCGGAACTGACGATTTTTTTATTCACTGGATGTAT
>JAGAYQ010000447.1 GCA_017940445.1 Pyramidobacter sp.
GACGAACTGAGATGTCCGTAATTGAACGCCGAGAGAAACACCAGACACAGCCCAACGAGCATCGTGCCGATAGCACCGATCACGCGGGGCAGGAATCCCGACAGGAACTGCCCGAGAAGCCCCGGACTGAGCAGGCCGATATTGCGAGCCAGCCCCGATTTCTGCAGCATCCCCAAAAACAGGCACACCGCTCCATAGAGACAGAAGGTGCCCAGCCACTGACTGCACACTCGTGAGACAAGTCGTCCGAGCAGCGAGCAGAACAGTCCGTAGAAGAAATGCAGCAGGATCAGGACGATCCCGCCTCCTGCACAGCGAAGCACATAGCTGGCAAGGTCTTCACCAAGCTCGCCCGCGCCCCGGGTGAAAAGCGCCGCCGTCACATAGAGAAGCAGCGCCGCCAGAAAGATCTGGCAGAGCCGGAACAGCGCGCCGAATTCAAAGCTGTTGGACGAATTCCGCAACCGCGGCGAAGTTTTCGTCGTGCGGCGGCGTGATTTCGTACGATTTTTCGAGTTCATTCTGTGGCCGTCCCGCCAACGATCAGTCCGTCAATGAGAAGCGACGGCTGGCCGTCCGTGACGGGAGCGCTCTGTCCCCCCTTTTCGCAGATTCCGGATTCGAGATGCAGATGACGGCCGACGGCGCGGATCCCTTTCAGCGCCTGGATGCCAGTGCCGATCAGCGAAGCGCCTTTAACAGGCTTCGTGACTGCGCCGTTTTCAATAAGATAGCCCTCAGTCACTTCAAAAACGAATTCGCCCGTCGTCGTGTTCACTTCACCGCCGCCCATGCAGCGCACATAAAGGCCGTGCCCGGCTTTTGCGATCATCGACTGTTCGTCGTCCTGACCGGGCGTCACGAACGTGTTGCTCATTCTCGGCAGCGGCAGCGTCGCGTATCCGGAGCGCCGTCCATTGCCCGTAAGCGGATGTCCGTAGAGTCTCGCCGACCGGCGGTCGGTCAGGTAAGCTTTGAGGATGCCGTTTTCCACCAGCACGGTGCGTGAAGCGGGAACGCCCTCGTCATCAATTTCGTAGCTGCCGTATGCACCGGGAACTGTCGCGTCGTCGACGATCGTCACGCTCTCGGCAGCGACCTGCCGGCCGATCATGCCGGCAAAGCAGGAATGCTCTTCATAAACAAGATCGGCTTCCATACCGTGGCCGCACGCCTCGTGAATGATCGTGCCGCCGGCTGATTCCGAAAGGACGACAGGCATCGTGCCAGCAGGGCACTCGACAGCTTCAAGATTGAGAAGCGCACGTTCTAGCGCTTTCCGCGCCAGGCGATCGGGCTCAAGTGCCGCGAAATACTCGCGAGCATCCCCCCTTCGGCTCCAGAAACTGCTGCCGCTTTCAACGCGGCCGTTCCGCTCCAGCAGCACGCTGACGCCAAACGAGGTAAACTGACGCGACGAGGCAAACTGCCCATCCGCACAGGCCAGAGCCGAATGTGAAAGCGACGAAGAACATGACATCGAGACTTGGGAGATCCACTTGCATTCGCGCCGCAGTTCCTTATCAAGATGATAGCAGAATTCAAGATCGTCAGGAAAGAACGCCCGCGGGCGTTCCAGTGGAAAATCGCCCTCCGGCAGTGCCGGGGCAGTGACAGAAGCAAGCTGGCACGCTTCATTCCACATGCGGGCCACAGCCCCGTGTTCGACCCCCGAAGACGAGGCTATTGCCGTATGCTTTCCGCGCAGCAGGCGCACGGAGCAGCCCGACGTGCAGCGGCTGGACGTTTCTTCGATCTTGCCGTCGCTGAAATACAGACTGCGCGAGTTGCCGCGCTTGAGATAAACATCGCCCCAGTCAGCACCGGAAACACCTGTCAGCGCTTCTGATGCAGCCGACAGAGGATCGGTCATGCTCATCAGTAGCGCTTCTTTCCCGGCTGACGCCGTGCCGGCGAAGGGATCAGCCAGGGACGGACTGCGCCGGCTACGAATTCAGGCGTGCGAAGCGTCACGGCACAGGCGCCGCTGTACAGAGCGGCCCAGCCAATGCCAGGGATGACCAGATCCTCCTCGGCATGGAGGCGGAACGATTCTTCTTTCCAGTTAAGCGAGGCCAGCCGGGCAGCGCATTTTTCGCACGGCGGCGTCAGAAGCTCGCCGGAATGTTCGTCGATCAGAGACTCGATGCGTTCTTCACGAGTCTTATGCAGCGTCACGCTGTCTGGTGCGAAGAGTCCAAGACGCACCCAGCCCCGCTCCCCCGCATCAGTTACGGTGAGCTGTGCAAGGCCGCCGAAGAAGATCGTCTGTCCAGGCTTGAACACTTCGATCGAGCTCTGAAAGCTTTTCCGCGGCGAGAGCGCAGTCAGGCAGTCCGGACAGAGCACAGGGACGAACGGGTCCTCGCCCTTCAGTCCCGGAGCGTCGACCAGGACAGGGCCGTGCTCCATGCGGTATTCCGTCATGCCGACGGTTGTTCCCGGCAGACGCGAGACGGTCGGCAGGTCATTTTTGAGCAGAGCGCCGAGGATCGTGCTTTTGCCGACGTTGGCCGCACCAGCAAAGAGTATCCGGTCTTCCGGGCTAAACGTATCGCGAAGGCGTGCCCTCAGGTCAGTCATGTCGCGGCGGCTGTGCGCTGAAATCAGAAAGATCTGCTCGGCCAGCACGCCGCACTGTTCCGACAGCCAGGCAAGCACTTCCTTGCGAGCAGCCCACGGC
>JAGAYQ010000448.1 GCA_017940445.1 Pyramidobacter sp.
GATCCGCACGCTCACCTCGCACATATCGCTGGTGCTGTCGTCGGACATCGGCGGCGGCGAACATCTCTCGCTGCTGCTGTCGGGAGCGCTGCTGCTGATCTTCTGCGCGGCCGTGTCGCTGACGGCCAGACGGCTGACGAGGAGGAACCGCTCATGAGAGTCCGCGAGCTTTCTCTGACGGCGCTCGGCTGGGCTTCGTTCGCTTTTGTCGCCGGCGGCGTGCTGTCGCTGATCGGCTTTCTTGCTGCGCGCGGACTGCCGGCACTTGACCTGGAACTGTTTTTTGACGATACGCCCGTCTGGGATGCGGTCCTCGGTCTGCGTCCTGTCTGGGACGGGATCTGGCCGGCGATGGCGGGAACGCTGTCGCTGCTGGCTGTGACGATGGCGCTGGCGCTGCTGCCGGGCGTGTGCTGCGGCGTCTATCTGGCGTGCTTCGCTTCACCGCGCGAGCGTGAATGGATCGGTGCGAGCGTCGATGTGCTGGCGGGCATCCCTTCGATTGTCATGGGGCTGTTCGGTCTGGAACTGATCATCGTCCTTCGGCGCACGTTTGTGCCGCAGGGGACGACGTGCCTGCTTCTGGCCGGGTTCTGTCTGGCGCTGCTGGTGCTGCCGACGCTGATCACGGCAGTGCGTGCGGCGATCGAGGCGCTTCCCGCACGGCTGTCGCTGACGGCCGACGCGCTGGGGCTGACGAAAGCGCAGACGGTGCGCCGCCTGCTGGTCCCTGCAGCGGCTCCGGGCATCCTCGGCGGCGTGATCCTGGCGATGGGACGCGCCATGGAGGACACGGCGGTGATCATGCTGACGGGCGCGGTGGCGAACGCCGGGCTGCCCGCCGGCCTGACGGCCAAGTTCGAGGCGCTGCCGTTCCGGATCTATTACACGGCGGCGCAGTATACGGGGCCTGAACAGCTGGCGCGCGGATTCGGCACGGCGCTGTTTCTGCTGCTGATGTCGGAGACGCTGATCGCGGCAGCGAAGGCGCTGCAGGCTAGGCTGTCGCACAAGTGGCGGGGAAAGTGAGGAGCTGCTGATGTCTGAAAATACGACAGAGAGCGAAAGCGTATCGTGCTGCGCAGTCGTGCAGGGACTGAAGGTCGCTTTCGGCGAACGTGAGATCCTGCATGGGATCGATGCCTCATTCCCGGCGAACAGAGTCAGCGTGATCCTCGGACGCTCCGGTTCCGGCAAATCGACGCTGCTGCGGGCGATCAACCGGCTGAACGAGTGTTTCGACGGCTGGAGCGGCTCCGGTGAAGTGTTCGTTTCTCTTGGCGGCAGGCTCGTGCCCGCTGCCGGACCGGGCGCGCCGGCTCTGACCGAACTGCGGCGGCGCGTCGGCATGGTGTTTCAGACGCCGAATCCGCTGCCTGTGAGCATTCGCCGCAACATCACGCTGCCGCTTGAATTGACGCTGAACGTTTCGCGCGCTCAGGCTGAGGAAACGCTGCGCGAAACGCTGATGCAGACAGGCCTGTGGGACGAAGTGCACGACCGTCTCGATGCGTCGGCGCTGAGCCTTTCCGGCGGGCAGCAGCAGCGTCTCTGCCTGGCCCGGGCGCTGGCGCTGAAGCCCGATCTGCTGCTGCTTGACGAGCCGACGGCTTCGCTCGACCAGACGGCGGCGAAAAAGGTAGAAGATCTGATCCTTGCGCTTTCGGGCAAGATCTCGGTGATCATGGTCTCGCACAGCCTCCAGCAGGCAGCGCGGCTGGCTGATCACGCAGTGATCATGACCGACGGACGCGTGCTGCGCGTCTGCGGGCGCGAAGGACTGAAAAACGCACTCGACGACGGTTCGCTGATCCGGGAAGCGTTTTAGAACGGAGGAACGGCTGTGCTGCTTGATACGCATCTGCATACGAAAGAATACTCGCCCGACAGTTTTCTGCCCGTCCGCGATGCCGTGGCCCGAGCCCGCGAGATGGGACTGAGCGGCCTGTGCGTGACCGATCACGATTCGATGGGCATCCTTGCCGAGGTCGAATCGCTGCGGCGGGAGTGCGATTTTCCGATCTTTGTCGGCTGCGAAGTCCTTACCGACTGCGGCGACTTTGTCGTCTTCGGCCTGGATCGTGCTCCTGAACCGCGACTGCCTGTCGCTGACCTGATGGAGCTGGTGCGTGCGCACGACGGCGCGGCGGTTGCGGCTCATCCGTACCGCAACAACGGACGCGGTGCAGGCGAGCTCATAAAAACGCTCCCCGGATTGGCCGGCGTGGAGTGCTTCAACGGCAGCACGCCGTATCAGGCCAACCTGCGCGCCCTCGACGATGCCCGAGCCCGCGGGCTGGCGTGTCTCGGCGCTGGCGATTCGCACCTGGTCGAGCGCGTTGGATGCTACGCAACGCGCTTTTTCGAGACGGCGCGCGACGAGCGCGGCCTGATCCGTCTGATCCGCGCCGGCGCCTGCGAGCCCATGGCGTGGAATGGTTCCAAGTTTGTTCCGGCTGAGGAATGGACGCTGGAACAGCTGATGCAGCAGTAAAAATCTATTTTGGGAGGTCTTTTCATGTTCAAGAAGTTCGTACTGGCCGTCCTTGCGGCCGCGTCGCTGGTCTGCCCCGCCATCGCGGAGGATCAGAAGAGCATCAGCATCTTCATCGCCTACACGGGCATCAAGCCGATCATCGAGACGTTTGAGCGCGACACGGGCATCAAAGTCAACTACCTGAAGATGTCGTCCGGCGAAGTGCTTACCCGCATCCGCGCTGCCAAAGGCAAGGCTCAGGCCGACGCGTGGTTCGGCGGCGGTCTCGACAGCTATGTGGCCGCAGCGAACGAGGGGTTCCTCGACGCCTATGTCTCGCCCGAGCGCGCTTCTTACGACGCGATGTTCTATAACGCCGACGGCTACTGGAGCGGCATCTCGCTCGGCAGCGTCGTGCTGATGGGAAATACCGAAGTGATGGCGCAGAAAAAGCTCGCCATGCCTAAGAGCTGGGCCGATCTGGCCAAGCCGGAGTACAAGGACGAAGTGCTGATGGCCACTCCGGCTGTCAGCGGCACGTTCTACGCGATGGTTTCCGGCATCGTGCAGACGCTTGGCGAGGAAAAGGGCTGGAAGCTGCTTGAGGCCATCGACGCCAACGTTCCCTACTACTCGAAGCGCGGCGCCGAGCCGGCCAACAAGGTCAGCATCGGCGAAGCGGCGATCGCCGTTGCGCCGTTCGATACGGTGCAGCGTCTGATTCAGGAGGGCTACAAGGTCGAAATGGCGTTCCCCGCGGATGGTGTGCCGTGGTACATCGCGCCTGTGGCCGTTTTCAAGGGCGCGCAGAATCCTGAGGGCGCCCGCGCGCTTGTCGACTGGGTGCTGTCCGAGAAGGGGCAGCTGGCTCTTGCTGAGTACAACACGCAGGCTCCCGTCCGTCCCGGCGTCAAGCTTGCGCCCGCCGTGCAGAGCATGAGAGATTCCAACCTCATGCGCATGGACGTGGTCAAGGCTGGACAGGACCGCGAGGCGATCCTCAAGGTCTGGCTCGACAAGTTTGGCAGCAAATAAGACGAATAAATCCCGCCGGGGAGTCCCGGCGGGATGTCTTTTATCATGAAGATGTCTGCTGTTCGCAAAAAAGCGCTGACGCCGGCCGAGGCGCTGCTGTGGGCTTTCGCGGCGGCGCTGCTGGCGGCGTTTGTCGTCTGGCCGGTCGGTTCCGTGTTTGCTGAGAGCTTCATGAAGAACGGGCAATTCTCGCTGCGGGCCTACGAAGGCCTGTTCACGAAGAATGTCCGCCTTGTGCTCGACAGCTTCACGCTCGCGCTCTCGGTAGCGGCCCTGTCCGTTCCTGTCAGCGCTGCCGTAGCGCTGCGGCTGGTGTACGGACCGAGCCGCGGCCGTAGCGTGATCGTCGCCGCGCTGGCGCTTTCAACGATCTCGCCGCCGTTTCTGTGCTCGATGGCGTATCTGATGCTGTTCGGCAAGCGCGGCCTGATCACCTGGCGGCTGCTGGGGATGAGCTGGAATCCCTACGGCTTTCACGGTGTGCTGATGATGGAGGTGCTTTCACTCACGGGGCTGACGTCGCTGCTCGTGGCAGCGTCGCTGGACCGCGTGGACGGCGAGGTGGAGCGTGCCTCGCTCGATCTCGGAGCCAGTCCGCTCGCAACGCTGATGCGCGTGTCGCTGCCGCTGGCGCTGCCCGGTATCGGTGCGGCGGCGCTGGTCGTATTCGTGCGCTCGCTCTCCGATTTCGGAACGCCGCTGTTTGTCGGCGGCCGTTTTCAGGTATTGGCTTCACGCGCCTACAACACGCTGATCGGTGTGGGCGACTTTCAGCTGGCCTGCGCGATGAACGTGCTGCTGCTGATCCCGGCGCTGGCGGTCCTGTTCGTGCGTTCATCCGGCGGAAAAAGCGCTGCGCTCGGGCTGGCGCGGAGGCGCACGCTCAGGCTGCCTCCTCTGGCGATGGCTGTGCCGTCGGCGGTCGCCTGGACCTTTGCCGTGATGCAGTTTCTCGTCTACGGGCTGATCTTTCTGGGCAGCGTCACGCGCACCTGGGGCGTCGACTTTACGCCGACGTCGCGGCATCTGGCCGGCATCCTTGATTTTCGCGCCGAAAGCGTCATCCGCAGTCTCGCCTGTTCGCTCGCGGCGGGGCTGGGCGGCTGTCTTCTGGCTTCTGTACTGGCCTTTCTGCTGGCGCGGGCACCGCGATGCGTGCGCCGCTGCGTGCAGGTCATTGCTGATCTGCCGTACCTGATCCCCGGCACGTTCTTCGGCGTGGGGTATCTGCTGGCGTTTACGCGTTTGCCGTTTGAACTGGCTACGGGCTTCGTGATCGGCGCAAGCTGCCTGTTCCGTCAGCTGTCGCCGGTGCTGCGCGCGGCCGAGGCGGGGCTGGCTCAGGTGGATGATTCGCTCTGGAGCGCGGTGCGCGATCTGGGCGGTGGTCCGCTGCGCGTGCTGCGCGATCTGCTCCTGCCGCTGCTGTATCCATTTCTGCGGCTGGGTTTTCTCAACACGTTCAGCGCGGCGATGACGACGACAGGACCGGTGATCTTCCTCGTCAGTCCCTATGCGCGCGTGGCTTCGATCGAGCTGTTCGAAGCGATCAACGAGGGCGATTTCGGCGCCGCGTCGGCGATGGGCTCGCTGCTCGTCGTGATCGTTGCCTGCGTCAACGGATTGGCCTGGCGGCTGGGCCGCGGCCGGAAAGAGGATGGTGTGTCCGATGCTCGTATTTGAAAACGTGACGGTGCGCTACGGCACGTTCACGGCGCTGAAAGACCTGACGCTCGAGCTGCGGCGCGGCGAGCTGATGACGCTGCTCGGCCCGTCTGGCTGCGGAAAGACGACGACGCTGCGCGTAGCCGGCGGCTTTATCGTTCCTGATGAAGGCCGCGTGCTTCTGGAAGGCCGCGACATCACATCGCTGCCGCCGGAGAAGCGCCCGACTTCGACCGTGTTTCAGAATTACGCGCTTTTCCCGCACATGAGCGTCGGGGAGAACGTGGCCTACGGCCTGCGCGTGCGAGGCGTGCCTCGTGCCCAGCGGCAGCGGCGTGCGGAAGAGGAGCTGGAGCGTGTGGGGCTGAGCGGTTACGCCTCGGCCCGCGTGCAGGATCTTTCCGGAGGCCAGCAGCAGCGTGTCGCCTTGGCCCGGTCGCTGATCCTTGGGCCTGCGGTGCTGCTGCTCGACGAGCCGCTGTCGAGCCTCGACGCTCGTCTGCGTCTGCGGATGCGAGCGGAAATCCGCGAACTGCAAAAGCGCGTCGGCATCACGACGCTCTACGTCACTCACGATCAGGAAGAGGCACTGTCCATCTCCGACCGCGTCACCGTGATGCACGACGGACGACTGGTGCAGACCGGCACGCCGCGCGAGGTCTATTTTTCTCCGGCGGATGACTTTGTGCGCGACTTTATCGGCGATTCGTTCCCGTATACACTGGACGGCAGACGCATCCTGCTGCGGCCTGATCAGGTGGTGCCGAACGCTGACGGCCCATTCACCGGGCGTCTTCTCTCGCGCGAATTTCTCGGCGCGTCGTTGCAGTGGCTCATCGACTGCCAAGGGCAGACGCTGCGAGCCCTCCTTCCCAGCCGCAGCGAGCCTGAGGCAGCTGTCGGCAGCGAAGTGCGCTTCAGCCTGATCCTGAACGAAGAATGAGCCCGATGTATAATGGGGCGAGATGATCGTGAAAGGACGATGAACGATGCCTGAAGTGATGTTTCGCCCGCCGTTTGAAGCGGCTTCGCTGCTGCTGGAA
>JAGAYQ010000449.1 GCA_017940445.1 Pyramidobacter sp.
CCATGCTTTCGACCGCACGCGCCAGCCATGTGCCGCGGCTGCGGGCGCAGGAGTAGCCGATCAGCATGCCGCATGTTCCGACGATTCCGCCGACAACAAGCGCCAGAAGGACCTGACGCCCCAGGGCTTTCCACATGGTCGGATTCAGCAGGATGCCGGAGATCATGCCTGTTTCGTAGGCCGAGCTTTCTGTGCCGATCCAGAAATAAAGCGTCATATTAGAAAACGAATAGTTTCCCGGCTGACGGATGACCGACTCCAAAGCGAACGAGATCAGCGGCGCGATGGCGAAAAACAGCACATAGGCGCACAGAAACAGCGAGATCGGCAGATTGGCCTTTTTCAGATCAACCAGCGAGACCTGGCCGCTTTTGCCTGTCACGGTCGTGTAGCTCTTGCGCTTTCCGGTGAACCACTGGTTCAGCCCAAGAATGAACGAACCGAGAACGATCGAGACGAAGGCGATGATATAGCCCTGTCCCTGATAACCGCCGTTGATCAGGGCGCGCATCTTTGTTGAAAGAGTGAAGCATTTCACTGACGAGCCGAGGAACACCGGCACCGTGTACGAGCTGAACCCGCTTGAGAAGATCAGCAGCATGGTGGACAGCACTGCCGGCATGACGATGGGGAGCGTGATCCGCCTGATGATCTTCCAGCGGCCGGCCCTCAGCAGCGTTGCGCTTTCTTCGAGCGTGGCATCCATGTTCTTGAGGATGCCGCCGATCAGGAGATAGGCAAACGGCGAATAGTGCAGAGCGATGACGATGACCATCGGGAACAGGCCGAAAACGAACCATTCGGGCATGCAGATCCCAAGCAGCGATTCCAGCATGCCCACGTTGCCGCCGCCGACTTTGCTGTTCTGAAACAGATTCACCCAGAACAGCGCCAGCGTCCATGCCGGCATGATGTAGGGGAACAGGAACACGGCGCTGATGAACTTCTTGAATTTCATGTTCGACCGCGTGATGAACCATGCTACCGTGCCGCCGAAAAGGATGCCCAGCAGGGCCGCGCCGGTCGCGACGATAAACGAGTTCTTCAGCGGTATCCAGAAGTTGACCGTGCTCCATTCACTCGCCGGGAATATGCGTTTGAAATGGCTCCAGGTGAATGAACCGACCGCCAGACGAAGGAGCTTCTTTTCTGTCCCCTGATGGACGGTGAACATGTTGGAAAGCATCGTCACCAGCGGCAGCACCGACAGGCAGAACAGGACGATCAGGAACGCAAGCAGAAGCACATTGGAAGGTTTTGAGAACCATGCCCGCCATTTATGCGCAAGCGAGTCACGCTTCATGAAATATCCTCCTTTCTGGAAACAAAAACTGCCGCAGCGGGGCTCCCCGAAGGAAATGCCCTCTGCGGCAGCGGAGCGTCTCATAGGGAGGCGCTGATGAAATCACTTTATACAGTATTTGACCAGCGTTTCCACAGATTCACGGGCAGGCGGTTATTTTCCCACGCGGACGGCGATGAATTCGTAGACTTTGGCGTAATTGTCGTAGATGTAGTTCAGGTCCTCGATAACAAGACGGGGCGCCCAGTAGGCATAGGCCTTGTCTTCAATGCCTTCCGGCTTCTCGATCGTCGTGTTCGGCGAGTAATAGCCCTGGCTGGAGTTCCACGACTTGGGGCCGGCAAAGCCCTCTTTGCTCAGCAGGTAGTTCGTGAACAGCGCGCAGGTGTAGGGGCAGTCCGTGTCTTTGCAGACCGTGGCGTAGACGGAATACATAAATCCCGAGAAGCCGTTCACTTCGTTCTCAAACTGGACGACCGTCATATTGCCGCGGTCAGCCTTGTCCACCTTGCGGAGCTTGGAGAAGACGAACAGCCCGAGATTGCCGCCGGCGCCGGAGGAGATGCCCTTCGCGATCTTCGAAGCCGACGTATAGGTGTAGTTCACATTGCCAAGGAAGCGCGAGATCCACTCATACGAGGCGTTCTCAAAGTCCTTCGACGCCCAGTCCTTCCCGTAGAAATCCTTGTAAGCCTTCGTCATGCGCTCGACCCATGCGGGACTGGTCAGCATGATCAGGAAGTTGATGTTGACCGTTTCGTTGGTCGGATCCTTGAAGAAGATCTTTCCCTTCCACTCGGGTTCGACAAGCTGCCACACGTTCTTCAGACCGATCGAGCCGGTTTTGTTGTTGTAGATGAACAGCGAGTTGATGAACGTCACCACGCCGGGATTCTGGTACTCAGCGGGAACGGCCGCTTTGAGCGCATCGGGGAAATAACTGAACGAAAGCCCTTCATCGAGAAGATTCGTCTTCAGATCGGCGCCGTTCTGGACGAGCGCCATGTCAGCCGAGCCGGAAACGCCGGAGCCGATCGTGTGCGAAAGGATCGTGTAGGTCTCGCCGTCGTCGATCTCGGCATAGACGACCTTGCCTGCCAGTTCGGGATAATCCTTCATGAAGTTGGCGGCCGCCTTTTCGGCAAAGCTTGTGGTGGAATAGAAATTCAGCACAGCGCCGGCTTTGACTTCCTCTTTTGCCTTCGCGTACAGCTCTTCCATGCTCATCGACTGAGCGGCGGCAAGCGCGCCCTTTACATCGGCAGCCTGCGCGGCCGCGCCGATCGACAGCGCCATTGCTGCCAGCAGCATTGCGGCGATACGTTTCTTCATTCTTTTCAGCCTCCCTGTAAAAGTTTGTGCAGTAAAAAGCCAACACGCCATTATTATTCCCAATGACATTAAATAAATTTTACATCCTCAGAATTTTCCCGTCAAGGAAAAACGTTTGTGCACATCACCCCTCAGCCGTTGACAGAAAAGGGGCGGCGTGCTAGTATTCCAGTCACGGGCTATATTCGTACTCCTCGATAGCTCAGTCGGCAGAGCGGGTGACTGTTAATCACTAGGTCGCAGGTTCAAGTCCTGCTCGAGGAGCCAGTCAATCAAGCCTCGGTGCTGAACCGAGGCTTTTTTGTACAAATCTGCCGCGGCCCGCGCGGATTGCAGGCGGCCGCACAAAGGAGATCGTGAGAATGGAACGAGAGAGTTTCAAGTCGCGGGCAGGGTTCCTGCTCGTCAGCGCCGGATGCGCTATCGGCATCGGCAACGTGTGGAAGTTCCCCTGGCTGGTCGGACAGAACGGCGGCGGCCTCTTTGTGCTGATCTATCTGCTGTTCCTTGTCGTCCTGGGGCTGCCCGTGCTGACGATGGAGCTTGCCGTAGGACGTGCCAGCCGCAAGAGCGTGGTGGGGGCCTACAAGGTCATCAAGCCTGAAAGCTCTGTTTGGCAGCTGCACGGCTGGGCCAGCATGGTCGGCAACTATGTGCTGATGATGTTTTACACCACCGTTTCCGGCTGGATGCTGTCCTATTTTGTCAAGTTCGTCCGCGGCACGTTCGTCGGCATGCCCGTCGAGCAGGTCGACGGCGTTTTCGGCGCGATGGTCGCCGATCCCGCTGAAATGGGCGTGATGATGGCGATCACCGTCGTGGGCGGTTTCCTGGTCTGTGCTGCCGGTGTGAGAAAAGGGCTTGAAAACATCACCAAGGTGATGATGACCGGCCTGCTTCTGCTCATCATCGTGCTGGCTGTTCACAGCCTTATGCTGCCCAATGCGGGCAAGGGATTTGAGTTCTATCTCAAGCCCAGCTTTGAGCGTCTGACCTCTTCGGGCATCGGCAGCGTCATCGTCGCTGCGATGAATCAGGCGTTTTTCACCCTCAGCCTGGGTATCGGCTCGATGGAGATCTTCGGCACCTACATGTCGGACGATCACACGCTCGTCAGTGAATCGGTGCGCATCGTCGCGCTCGACACGTTTGTCGCCCTCGTTTCCGGCCTCATCATCTTCCCCGCCTGCTTCAGCTTTGGCGTGGACGCCGGCGCCGGCCCCGGACTGATCTTCATGACCCTGCCGCGCGTGTTCATCTCGATGGAAGGCGGACGCCTGTGGGGCACTCTGTTCTTCCTGTTCATGACTTTTGCCAGCTTCTCCACCGTTATCGCCGTGTTCGAAAACATCCTCTCCTTCGGCATGGACAACTGGGGCTGGAGCCGCAAAAAGTCGGTATGGATCAACTGCATCTTCATGCTCGTTGCCTCCATGCCCTGCGTGCTGGGCTTCAACGTGTGGAAGGAGCTGACTGTCATCGGCAGCCGCGGCGTGCTCGACAGCGAAGACTTTGTCGTCAGCAACCTGCTGCTTCCCATCGGCTCGCTCACGTTCCTGCTCTTCTGCGTCACCAGGTGGGGCTGGGGCTTTGACAAGTACATGGCAGAGTGCAACAAGGGCACAGGCATGCAGCTGCCCCGCGCCCTCAAGCCGTTCTTCCAGTTCGTCCTGCCCCTGCTCATCCTCGTCATCCTCGTGGAGGGGCTGCGATAATACAGGAACAAAGCTGTGCAAATGGCGCATGCCGCCGTCCGAATCTTTTCGGGCGGCGGCATGCGTTTATGTTTTTTCGTGGGTTTTGTATACGAAAGCAAATTGTAAAGTTCTCTTGACAAAACAAAATATAAGTGGTAAATTGTTCGCTAACTTAATAGGATAAACCGTTGAAGCGGAGATAACGGCAATGATGCCCTCACAGAGAGCCTGCGGCGCTGAGAATCAGGCAGGAGACACGTTGTCAAATGGACCGCTGAGGGCGCGGGGAAAGGGCGAACGCCTGAGTATTCCGCGACGTGGGGCGCGCGTCAGCCGCCGGGGATATGATGGTATCCCGACAAGAGCACGGGTCATGCCGTGAATCAAGGTGGCACCGCGGAACAACCGCCGTACTGCATGTACGCACGTTTATTTCGTCCTTGACAGAGTCTTTCTGTCAGGGATTTTTTTATGCCGAAAAACTCCCCTGGCCGAAAGGTCGGCACGGGGAGTTTTTCGGCATAAATCATTTTCTGGAGGTCTTATGATGATCAAAGAAGCGATCGTCAAGATCGTGAACAAGGGCGATCTTACGTACAGCGAAGCGTACGCGGTGATGAACGAGATCATGAGCGGCGAGACGAGCGCGACGCAGAACGCGGCGTTTTTGTCGGCGCTGTCGACCAAGAGCGCCCGGGCCGAGACGACTGACGAGATCGCCGGCTGCGCGGCGGCGATGCGCGCTCATGCCACGAAGGTGGAAACGAACATGGACCTGTTCGAGATCGTCGGCACGGGCGGAGACGGCGCGCACAGCTTCAACATCTCTACATCATCGGCGCTGGTCGCTGCGGCCGGCGGCATGAAGGTGGCCAAGCACGGCAACCGTGCGGCTTCGTCGCAGTGCGGCACGGCTGACTGTCTCGAAGCGCTGGGCGTGAACATCAGCCAGAGTCCGAAGCGCTGCGTGGAGCTGCTGAACGAAGTGGGCATGTGCTTCTTCTTCGCTCAGAAGTACCACACCTCGATGAAGTACGTTGGCGCGATCCGCCGCGAGCTCGGCTTCCGCACCGTGTTCAACATCCTCGGTCCGCTCACCAATCCCGGCTCGCCGACGATGCAGCTGCTGGGCGTGTACGCCGGCTATCTGGCCGAGCCGCTGGCGCGCGTGCTCGTCTCGCTGGGGGTGAGGCGCGGCATGGTCGTCTACGGCACGGACAAGCTGGACGAGATCTCG
>JAGAYQ010000450.1 GCA_017940445.1 Pyramidobacter sp.
CGCCGCCGCGCGCTGAGGCGCCGCCGCTGCGGACGCGGTTGTTTTTGATGGTAAGCGCGGAACTGGCCTCGACGGCAACGTTGCCCGAAGACGTGCTGTCACCCAAGGTGCTCAGCGCACCACCGCCCACCATGGCACCGGCAACGTCGGCGGAGTTGGCCTCGATGGTGATGGCGCCGCTTGTCGTTTTCAGCGTCAGGGCCCGAACGGCATGTATGGCGCCGCCGCCGGCGTACGTTCCGGCCTGGGCATGGACACCGTTGTTTTTGATCGTCACGTTCCCCGTGGTCGTGACGATGAACTTGTCCCCAAAGAGCGCGCCGCCGCCCGCCCAACTGTAGTTGCCCGTGCCGACAACGCGGTTGTTTTGCAGATCGATCCCTGTCAGGCTGTGGTTTTCGTAGTAGGGGCGGTACCAGCGCTGCGCGCCGCCCAAGATCCAGCCATTCTCATCGGCTGTGCGGTTCGTCTGGTTTTGATAGTTCAGCGCCTCAGCCCAGGCGCCGCTGCCCGCCAGCAGCGCGGCAGACAGTGCCAGCGCCGCGGCACGGCGGGCGCGGGTGCGGCGGGCGGTTTGTGTATCGGTGCTGCGTATTTTGTGAGCCATCATTTTTGGGTTCATCGAAAAAACTCCTCTCCCATGTTTGAAGAGTGATATGCACAACGATCATTGGATTTTGAGCGCTGATCCATCACAACGCTCTGCAAAAAGCACGCGGCGAAGCGGGCTCTCCCCTTTTTGAGTGAGATGAAGGGAAAGTCCGTTTCGCCGCGTGCTTTAGGCGCCGCTGTATTTTTTTGGAGGGCAAAAGGAGACTCTGCTCTTTGAGGACCGATCTGAGAGCTGTTCGTCATGATATTCAACATTTCTATTCTCCTTTCGTTTTGTATGTATTCGGATGGGTGCGCTGGCGGCGCTTGGCCCATCGAAAAAGCGCGGCACCGCCTCATCCGCGAATTTTTTCCTGTCAGTCTTTTGAAAGTTATAAGGACAAAACACAAAGGACATCGCCATATCTATCGATACTCGGAAGTACTTCGCGTTTTATATTTTTACAATCAGAAACGATCGCTCGCTGCAGGCCGCCCCAGCCGCTGAGCCGGAATGGGCGCGGCTGTTCCTGCCCAGTTGGATGACCTTTTATACTCATCTTTATTTATTATATTACTTCGGCACTCTATCACAACTGACGTTCGTGCAGATTAGATGACGTTTGTGCAGGATATGGATTTTAAGCGCTGGTATTATCGTGCTTTTGCCCTTGGTATTATAATTTTATAACCAAAGACCAACGGTCTTCATGCTCGGACGTGGCAAGGCGTTTTTGCGAGGTGTCGTTTAGTATCTATAATCTGAATGAGCTCCCCGTGCACCGGTGCGAGGCTGCCGCCGCAGGGAGGCGGATCTCGTGTGGATGATCGCGTCAGCGACGAAAAAAGCAGCGCGCCCCGGAAAAAGCTCCGGAACGCGCTGCTTTTTTATTGATCTGTTAAGCCGATATGACGGCAGCGTCTGCGGCTGGCCGCATCAGGGAGTACGCTGCGCGGCTCGTTCGGCGTACATGATGATCTCGACGGAGAAGACGCCCTTTTCGGCGCTCACGGTCATGGTCCCGTCGTAGCGGCGCACGGCGCTCTGCACGGAAGCCAGGCCGATGCCGTGGCCGGGGCGTTCGGCGCGGGGCAGGCCGTTTTCGCCGAAGGGAATGGTCCCGCTGTAAGGGTTGTCGACGGCCAGGCCGATCATCTCGTCGGAAAGCATCGAGGCGATGACGCTGACGCGGCGCTGCGCCTGCGGCAGCGGAGCGACGGCAGCGAGGGCGTTTTCAAGCAGGTTGCCGAGGATGGCGCAGAAGTCGGCTTCCTTCACGGGAAGTCGGGGCGGCAGGCGCAGTTCGCACTCGACGCGCGTTTCGCGCTCTTTCGCGACTGCGGCGTAGTGCGAGACGACGGCGTCGACGGCGCGGTTGGCGCAATAGGAGCTGTGGGCGCGGCCGGCCTCTTCGGCAAGGGGGAGCAGGTACTCGCGCAGTTGTTCGAGCTGACCGGCTCGGGCAAGATCGCTGATGACGAGCAGATGCTGGCGAAAGTCGTGCCGCAGGGCGCGGGTGCTTTCCATGTAGCTTCGCAGTTCTTCATAGCGCTTGCTTTCCAGCTGCAACAGGGTGTTTTCCTGCTGAAGGCGAGCGCTCTCGGCAAGACGGACTGCCGTCCACCACAGGACGGTGTAGAGCATGTGGACGGCCACCAGAAGGAGCGGTATGGCAATAAGGATGAAGGAGCGGCCGCGTCCTACGAGGATATAGTGCGGATAAATGGGGACGTACCACCTGATAAGAGCAACGACGACCGCAGGCGCGAGCCACAAAATCTTCCACAGGCCGTCCAGGCGCGGATCGCCGAGGAGGAGCGGCAGTTCGACGGTAAGCGCATGCCAGAAGACGGCTCCGACGACAACGGTCAGCGCAAGGCCCACGCACGCTCCGGGCAGGCTGAGAAGACGGGCGTCGGCCCACTGGGCGTTGGCGGCTTCGTAACGGGCTGTGACGAAAATGGCATACAGCAGGCTGAACGAGGCGAGCATGACGGCATTGCACAAGCAGAAGAGGCGGCGGCGAAAATCGATCCTGACGCAGCCGCAGAACACGGCGAAGAAGACGACGAAGCTGATGACGAGCGCGCGGATGACGAGAAACCGGCTTTGCGCGCAAAGCCAGGCGGCCGTGGCGATCCAGGCAGGGAGGAGAATAGCGTGCGCGGTGAACACGGCACGCCGGGAAAAGCGCAGTTTGCCGAGGACGGGCAGATAAAGAAAGAGCGTTTCCGGGATGATGGCGGCAAGTTCGAGGACGTAGCGGACATAGGTCTCCATTTTCTATTTCTCCCCCATCTGCCTGAACGCGCCGCGCAGGCGCAGGA
>JAGAYQ010000047.1 GCA_017940445.1 Pyramidobacter sp.
CGTGGCGATGCAGGCAGCCATGAAAGAAAGCCAGTGGTGGAGCGGTCTGGGCACGATCGGCGCGCTCGACAGCGCGGCCATGCTCAATTCTGAGCCCGAGCCGGACGAGGCCGACCGCACGATCAACCTCACCGGCGAGATGATCCTGCAAAGCGGCCGCGGTCCGCTGCCCGTCTGGATGGCCTTCCCCCGCAAGGGCGCGCCTGAGAGCGCCGTCGTCGAGTACTGGAAAAAGCAGAACGGCACTTCTCCTGAACAGCTTGGCGGTCCCGGCCTTTCCGAGCTGTATCTGCCCGATCCGCAGCACCCGTCTTTTCAGATCAACGAGGAGAACGTCGCTCAGGTGCGCGTCAGCGAAACAGCCGACGCCGAGCGCTTCAGTCTGGCGCTGTTCGAGCGCCTGTGGACATACGTCGGAGCTGCGCGCCGCCACCGCGGCCCCGGCAAACGCCTGCTGCGTGTCTTCAAGCGCGCGGACGCACTCGGAGCCGAATATCACGAGCTGGTCCACAAAGGCTTCACGCGCCTGTGGTACGAGTACGTGCCCCGTGCTCTGCGCGATTCTGCCGCGCCCGCGCCGCTGGTGGTGTGCATGCACGGACGCGGCGGCAACGCCGAGACGTTTATCGACATCAGCGGCATGACCGCCGTCGCCGAAGAACGCGGCTTCATCGTCGCTTTCCCGCAGGCTTCGATGTATCAGCAGATTCCCCCGCACGGCCTGCGCAACGTGCTGCTGTGGTCGGCAAATCGCTGCCAGCCCGACATGGACAACGTCGGCTTCATCCGCGCGATGGTCGCCGACATTACCGCACGGCGCCGCATCGACATGGGGCGCGTGTACTGCTGCGGTCAGTCTTCGGGAGGGCGCATGTCAGTCGAGCTGGCGCTCTACGCCTCCGACCTGTTCACGGCCGCTGCTCCCTGGTCATCGGTGGAGGTGCCTGATGCCGCCCGAGGCATCACCGCGCCGGACACACCAATTTTTGTCATGCGCGGTGAACTGGACGCCGCGAAAAAACGCTCATTCGACGGAAGATGGCCTTTTTCGACCGACGCGACCTATCGCGAATTCCTCAGCTATTTTGCCGAGCGCTTCGCTGTGGACGAGAGGCTGTGGACATGGACGACAGGGCGGTATCAGTTTTTTGAGTACCGCAGTACAAGCGGCGCGCCCATGCTCACCTACGCCGAAGTGAAGGGGATGCCTCACGCCAACATCCCGGAGATGAGCTGGCTGACGTGGGACCTGTTCTTCTCCCGCTTTGCGCGCAGCAGCGACGGCGGCTTGCTTTTCATGGGCCGGCCTGTATAATGACATTAAAAAGATAACCTTCCAAGGAGGAACATTTCATGATCTCACAGGAACAGCTCTTCGCCTGGTGCGAAGCGCATAAAGCCGAACAGCTTGCTCTGCTCAAGGAACTGGCCGCGATCCCCTCCCCCTCGCATCACGAGGAAAAGCGCGCTGAATTCATCAAAGCCTGGCTGGAAAAAGCCGGCGCCAAGAACGTCACGATCGATCCCGCGCTCAACGTGCTGCTGCCGTTCGGCGACTGCTCCAAGTCCTGCGTCGTTTACGCCGCACACATCGACGTCGTCTTCCCCGACACCACTCCCCTGCCCGTCGTGGAAAAGCCCGACGGCACGCTCCACGCGCCCGGCGTCGGCGATGACACGGCCAACGTCGTAGCGCTGATGCTGATGGCCAAGTACATCTTCGAGAACAGACTCGCGCCGAAGGAGCCTGTGATGTTCGTCTTCAACAGCTGCGAGGAAGGCCTCGGCAACCTTAAGGGCACCCGTCAGCTGTTCGCCGACCGCAAGGATCTGATCAAGGAGTTTATCTCGTTCGACGGGCTTTATGACAGCCTTGTCAACCGTGCCGTCGGCTCCGAGCGCTGGAGAATCAAGGCGACCACCATCGGCGGCCACAGCTACGGCTCGTTCGGCAACCCCAACGCCATCGCCTGGCTGGCGAAGCTGATCGGCGTGCTTGATGCCCAGCCGGTGCCGACGATGGAAGGCCGCAAGACTACTTACAACTTCGGCACCATCTCGGGCGGCACCTCCGTCAACACGATCGCTCAGAACGCTGAGATGCTGTACGAGTACCGCAGCGACGAGTTTGCCCACCTGGCACAGATGCGCGGCCAGCTGAAAAAGGCCGTGGAAAGCCTTGAGTGCGACAAGGCGCACTTTGAGCTGGAGATCGTCGGCGAGCGCCCTTGCGGCGTCGACGTAGATCCCGCCGCTGAGGAAGCGCTGCTCGCCCGCTGCGCGGCATCCGTCCAGGCCGTCACCGGCAAGATGCCCGGCAGACGGGCCTCGTCGACCGACGCCAACATCCCCTTCTCGCTCGGCGTCCCCGCCGTCACCTTCGGCCTCTACATCGGCAAAGGCGCTCACACCCGCGAGGAATGGATCGAGATCGACTCGATCTACACCGGTCTGAAGATCGGCATGCTCACCGTCATGCCGCATTTTGAATAGCAAACGTAAACTCTGACAGTGTACAAAAAAATCCTGAGTGATGTTCTTCAAAGAACGTCACTCAGGATTTTTTTGCGCACTAGTCCGCTCAGCAAAACTGTGTTCTCAGCTTTTTGCCAAGCGCAGCGCCCAGGTCAAAGGCTTTCACGTTCAGCGCGACGACTTTTTCGCCTTTTGCGCCAAAGCGTTCGCTGAGCGCCGAATGGGCAGCTTCGGACGAGATGGCTCCGGTGATCCCGGCGATGACGCCGAGGGTGATGATATTGGCCGTCGCCGTGTTCCCCAGCTCACGCGCGGCGCTGAGGATGCTCAGCCCTGCCTCGTGCGCGACGTTTTCGGGCCTGGGCTCGACCTGATCGGCGTCATAAATGAGAAGCGTTTTTGCCGGCACTGTGCCGGTATAGCGCTCGTAGGCGATCTGATGCAGGCAGACGACCACGTCGGGCTCGGTTGCTTCGGGGAAATAGATCTCGCTGTCGCTGACGATGACGTCAGATTTGGCGAAGGTTCCGCGAGTCTCGACGCCGTATTCGGAC
>JAGAYQ010000451.1 GCA_017940445.1 Pyramidobacter sp.
AGATCGAGCTGGACGACCTGGCCGGCGCCGACGAGTATTTCGACATCCTCATGGGCGACCGCGTCGAACCCCGCCGCGCCTTCATCGAACAGCACGCCCACGAAGTCAGCAACCTCGACGTGTAAAAGGCAAAATTCAAAGCCACCACGAAGACACCAAGACACGAAGGACCACAAAGGAATAATAGATGAAGATCCGCGTCCAGAAAAAATTTTTCAGGGCGCGGATCTTTTTACTATCAGATTGTTTTACATGAATAACGAATATAACGCGCGAGACGACTTTTTTATTTTCTCTCCGCTACTTCCTTAACTCACGCAGCTCCGAATGAAATTTATAAATGGCGTTGTAGAATCATAAAGCTCATGATACAATTTCACTACAACACTTATAATTCTTATGCAGGGAGGATTTTCACATGACTGAAGCAACCGAGAAGAAATCACTGACGATGCGGTTCCTCGACGGCGTTGAGCGCGCGTGCAGAAAGCTGCCGCCGCCGGCCATCCTGTTCTGCCTGCTGTTCGTGATCACTGCCGTGATCGGCTGGCTGTGCGTCATGGGCGATGTCTCCGTCGTCAACCCGGCCAACGGCAAGACTGTCACCGCGCAGAACCTGTTCAGCACCAAGGGCGTTGAATGGCTGCTCACCAACCTGACGAAGAACTTCACCGGCTACGCGCCCATGGGCCTGGTCATGTGCATGACGCTGACGATCGGCCTCTGCGACGAGTCGGGGCTGCTGAAGGCGCTGATCCAGAAGTATCTGCGCAACGTGCCGCCTTCGCTGATGGCTTACGTGGTCGGCTTCATCGGCGTTATGGGCAACATCGCTTCCAACACGGCCTATGTCGTCGTGCCGCCGCTGGCCGCCGTCGCCTTCCTCGGCGTGGGCAAAAACCCCATTGCCGGCATGATCGCATCGTTCGCGGGCTGCTCGGCCGGTTTCACCGCCAATATGCTGATCGCCGGCACCGACTCGCTGGTCGCCGGTCTGACGAACGACGCGATCAAGGGCTTCCTCGGTGCCGAATCGACGTTCCGCGTCGACGTGACCTGCAACTGGTACTTCATGATGGCTTCGACGTTCCTCTGCGCCCTCGTCATCGGCTGGGTCAACAACCACATCGTCGAGCCCCGTCTCGGCAAATATGAGGGCGACGCTGACACATCGGGCGTGCAGGACCTCACCCCCGAGCAGAAGCTCGGCCTCAAGCGCGCCGCGCTGGGCTCGCTGGTCTTCATCGCGATCATCCTCATCGGCTACTTCTGGGGCCCGCTGGGCCTGACCAAGTCGGGCGCGCGCAAGTTCATCGGCTCGGCGTTCCTGAGCGGCCTGATCCCGATCCTGTTCTTCTTCTTCGCCGTCCCCGGCATTCTCTACGGCTACACGGTAGGCTCGTTCAAGAGCTCGGCTGACGTGAACAAGGCCATGGTGCGCCAGACGGCCGCCGTCGGCTCGTTCGTCGTGCTCTGCTTCTTCGCCGGTCAGTTCCAGGGGCTGTTCAACTGGACCCGCTTAGGGACCATCCTCGCTATCGAGGGCGCGAATTTCCTCAAGGGCATCGGCTTCACGGGCATCCCCATGTGCGTGTGCTTCATCTTCGTGGCCGCCTGCATAAACATCCTCATCAGCTCCAGCGCCGCCAAATGGGCCATCCTGGCGCCTCTGTTCGTGCCTATGTTCATGCTGATGGGCTACCACCCCGGCTTCACACAGCTACTCTATCGCCTCGGCGACTCGCCCTCCAACTGCATCTCGCCGCTCTCGGCCTATGTGTGGATGATGCTCAGCGTCGTTCAGGCCAAGTACAACAAGGACGCGCACATCGGCACGATGCTCTCCAATCTGGTGCCGTACTTCCTGGCGCTTCAGATCATCTGGGTGACGTTCTTCATCATCTGGGCCTATGCAGGCATCCCCATCGGCCCCGGCGTCACGATGACTCTGCCCGCCGGCATCCTGCCCTAACTGCATCACCCCGAACGAAAAAAACGAGAGGCCGTTTTCCGCGGTCTCTCGTTTTTTTCGTTCGTTCCATGTAGAACGGCATGAAAAAGCCGGCAGAAAAAATTTTCTGCCGGCGGGGAGCATCAAAATCCTGTCAAAAAGTTACATGAAGCTGCGCGCCGCACCGGCAATGGAGCGGGCGACGGCTTCGACGCCGAAGGCGCTGGAGTTGACGGTGAGGTGATAGTGGCGCGCCTCGCCCCATTTGGCGCCGGCATAATACTGATAGTGCTTGGCGCGGATCTTGTCGTTGCGCTCCACGGTCTTTTCGGCGCCGCTCTCGGGCAGGCCGTAGTCCTTCACGGCGCGGGCAACGCGGTCGGCCAGCGGGGCGTGGACGAAGACGTTGAGGCAGTCGGTGCGCTCGCGCAGGATGTAGTCGGCGCAGCGTCCGACGATGACGCAGGGGCCTTTGTCGGCCAGCTCGCGGATGATCTTGCTCTGCATGATGAACAGGCTGTCGGAAGCGGGCAGGCCGTCGTTGACGAAGACGGTGTTGGCGTAATAGCCGTTAGCGGCCAGGTTGAAGAGGAAGTTGGGTGTGACCTGCTCTTCGGTGTTCTTGATGTAGTCGATCGCAAAGCCGCTCTTCTTGGCGGCAAGGTCGATGAGGACCTTGTCATAGAAGCCGTAGCCCAGCTCTTTGGCGACCAGTTCGCCGATGGTGCGTCCGCCGCTGCCGTACTCGCGGCTGATGGTGATGACATGCGCAGTCATGATGAAAACCTCCCGGTTTGATGACCGGCGAAAACGCTTCGCCGGATGAATAATCAACGTTTCTTTGCTTAAAATACCACAAACAGGCGCACTTTTCCAGCGAAATTTCATGATTCCGCCCCGCAAAGCTCGAAAACACGGCCGCAAAAGGCATAAATACTGAAATTTTCGTCCCGGAACGACAATATTTCAGCGGAGCTCTTGACAGAAAAAAAACACGGGCTATAATTTACGCAACAATTTGATATGCGGATAAAGGCGATGAACCGGAACCCGCAAAACAGCAGAGCACGCTTCCAGAGAGAGAGCCCCGCGGCTGAAAGGGCTTTCGCGCGCCAGTTTTGCGGCAAGGCCCGGGGAGCTGGGGCGGAAAGGCGCGCTGCGCCGGAGTACGCTGCCCGAACTGACCCCCGTCAAAGGGTCCGAGCGGGATGCGCGACGCGCGTCCAAGCAGGGTGGTACCGCGAGCTGAAACGTTCAGACTCGTCCCTACGGTTTCGCAGGGGCGAGTTTTTTTACAGCCGCGCGAGCCGTCTCCTGCCTGACGAATGCGCATCCAAGCAGGGTGGTACCGCGTGCGGACATTCTTCGCGCGTCCCTGTGTATTTGCGATAATACACAGGGACGCGCGTTTTTTGATTGAGCAGGAGGAAGCAGAAAATGAGCGATCATCTGATCTGGAGCGGCTGCGACACAGTCCGGCTGGCCCACGAATACGGCACGCCGCTGTACGTGATGGACGAGAGCATGATGCGAAGGCGCTGCCGCCGTCTGGCTGAAGCCGTGAAGGGACGAAACGCGCGCATCTGCTACGCCGGCAAGGCGTTTTTGAACATCGCCATGGCCAAGCTGGTCTGTGAAGAGGGGCTGGGGCTCGACACGGTGTCCGAGGGCGAGCTGTATCTGGCCCATCTGGCAGGCTTCCCGATGGAGCGCGTGACGCTGCACGGCAATGCCAAGACCGAATCGTTCCTGTCCGCCGGCCTCGAATGGGGCGCGGGCACTGTCGTCGTCGACAGCGAGGACGAGCTGAAACGTCTGGAGAGCCTCTGCGCGCTGCGAGGCAAGCGGCAGACGATCCTCATCCGCGTCTCGCCGGGCATCGAGGCGCACACGCACAAGGCCATCCAGACGGCGCAGAAGGACTGCAAGTTCGGCGTGCCGCTGGCGCATCTGGAACGGGCCGTGAAATACGCGCTTGCTTCGGAATGGCTCGATCTGGCAGGGCTGCACGTCCACGTCGGCTCGCAGATTCACGATACGGAGGCTCATTTCGCAGCCGTGTCGCGCATGACGCAGCTGCTCTGCGAGCTGCGCGGCTCGCTCGGCTTTGAAGCGCGGGAGCTCGACCTCGGCGGCGGCTTCGGCATCCCCAGTCTGCCCGGTGAAGCGGAAACGCCGGCCGAAGAGTTCGTCTCGCAGATCCTCGATCGCGTCGATTCCAGCTGCGAAGCGCTCGGTCTGCGCCGTCCGGAAGTGGTCTTCGAGCCCGGACGCTGGATCGCCGGCGAGGCGGGCATCACGCTCTACACCGTGCAGAGCGTGAAGGAGATCCCGGGCGTGCGCACCTACGTGGCCGTCGACGGCGGCATGACCGACAACCCCCGTCCGCAGCTGTATCAGGCACAGTACGTCGTGAAGCTGGCAAACGACACGACACGGCCTGCCACCAAGCGCGCCGCGATCGCCGGGCCGTGCTGCGAATCGGGCGACCTGCTCACGGCCGACACGCCCGTGCCGGAGCTTCATGTCGGCGACGTGCTCGCCGTGCCGCTGACAGGCGCGTACAACTACTCGATGTTCAGCACGTACAACTGCGCCCTGCGTCCTGCGGTGATCTTCGCGCAGGACGGTTCCGCCCGCGTCGCGGTACGCCGTCAGACGCTCGAAGACCTGGCGCGCGGTCAGGAATAACCCCGGTAAAAAGTTCCCTGTGGAACATTTTTCACGATCATCTTAATGAAGGAGGAAGTTACACAATGTCATATCGTCGTTTCCGTTCCGTTTTCGCGCTCGCGGCCCTTTTGCTCGCGGCGTTCGCTTCCGTCGCTCTGGCAGCTGAGGGCGACGCGCCCGCGCCGAATTTCGGCGCTCTGTCGCTGTTGCCGCCGTTTGCGGCCATCGCCCTCTGCCTGATCACCCGCGAGGTCATCCCCTCGCTGTTCGTGGGCAGCTGGATCGCCGGCACAATGGTGTGCGGCTGGAACCCCATCCTGGGCTTCGGCAAGGCCATCGAGCAGATCTGGAACTCGCTGGGCGACCCGTGGGGCGCGCGCATCGTCATGACCTGCATCGTCATGAGCGGCATGGTGGGCATCATGCAGGCGGGCGGCGGCGTGCGCGCCGCGATCCGGGCCCTGTCGCGCAAGGTGAAAAGCAGCCGCAGCTCGCAGTTTTTCACGGCGCTGGCCGGCGTGATCATCTTCTTTGAGGATTACGTGACCGCCGCCGTCGTCGGCACGACAATGCGCCCCATCAGCGACAGCTACCGCGTCTCCAAGGAAAAGCTGTCGTACCTGGTCGACAGCACCGCCGCGCCCGTCGCCGCCATCGCCGGCGTTTCGTCGTGGGTGGCCTACATGGTCGGCCAGATCGGCAAGCAGTTCGCCGAACTGGGCATCACCAGCAGCTACTACAACACCTATCTCCAGTCCGTTCCGTTCGTGTTCTACAATCTGCTCGCCCTGCTCCTGGTCGCCCTTGTCGTCGCCACCGGCCGCGACTTCGGCCCGATGCTGAACGCCGAGCTGCGCGCCCGCACCGAAGGAAAGGTGCTGCGCGACGGCGCGATGCCGCTCACATCCGGCGCCGGCGATCCCGACCTGGAAGCCGACGAAAACGCTCCCGACCGCGTGTGCAACTTCATTTTGCCGGTGCTGTTCCTGGTCGGCTCCATCGTGACGATGCTGCTGGTCACGGGCGGCTATCCCAAGGTGAGCCTGAGCGAGGCCATGGCCAACTCCGACAGCTCCCGTTCGCTGATCTTCGGCTCGTATGCTTCCGTCGTGCTGACGCTGGCGCTGTTTGCCGTGCAGAAGGGCACGCCCATGCCGCGGCTGCTGCGCGGTTTCCTCAAGGGCGGTCAGGCGGTGTTCATCGGCTCGATGATCCTGATCTATGCCTGGGGCATCAGCGCTTCGATCAAATCGGTCGGCACCGCGGCCTACATCGTCAGCATCACCAAAGATTTCCTCACGCCCGCGTGGATCCCGCTGCTGACCTTCCTCACCGGCATGGTCGTCTCCTTCTGCACGGGAACGAGCTACGGCACCATGGGCATCCTCATGCCGCTCGTCGTCCCGCTGCTGGCCAAGGTCTCGGCCCAGGCGGGCATCGACATGATGACCTACATGCTGCCCACCGTCGGCGCCGTCTTTGCCGGAGCCGTGTTCGGCGACCACTGCAGCCCCATCAGCGACACCACGATCATGTCGTCGATGTTCTGCGGCGCTGATCACGTCGATCATGTCCGTACGCAGATGCCCTACGCGCTGCTCGCCGGCCTCGGCGCCGGCGCGGCCTATTCGTGCATCGCCTTCGGCACCGGTCTTGCTGCGGCGCTTGCCGCCGGCGCGGCCGTCGTCGTCGTCGTGTTCTTCGCCGTCTCCAAGAAGGTGCCGGATTACAGGCCTGAAGAACAGTAGCTCTCATCAGTACCCAAACTTCAAGGACGTGCCCCGGCCATTTCGGCTGAGGCACGTCCTTAAATTTTTTCTCTTTCTCGTCATTTTCATTCAATTTGTAAAATTGAAATAACATCTCAACTGAAACATTAACGAACACAATGAAAAACTCGTTTACAATTCGCGCGCCGTCGCGTAAAATACCAATTTAACAACCGCGCGCGGAAAGAATTATACGATTTATATTTCGCCTTCCGGCAGCGCGGGAAATCCCAACCCGAAAGGATGTTTTGACATGAACAAGAAAGTTTTCGCTCTTGCAGCAGTGTTTGCGATGTTTGCCGCTTCCGCCTTCGCCGCGGACGCGTTCAAGATCGGCGGCACGGGACCGCTCACCGGCGGCGCCGCCATTTACGGCAACGCGGTGAAAAACGGCGCACAGATCGCCGCTGACGAGATCAACGCCGCGGGCACGATCAAGGTGGAAGTAAAGTACGAGGACGACACGCACGACGCGGAGAAAGCCGTCAACGCCTACAACGCGCTCAAGGACTGGGGGATGCAGATCTCGATGGGCTCGGTCACGTCGAAGCCC
>JAGAYQ010000452.1 GCA_017940445.1 Pyramidobacter sp.
CTGGCTGATCCCTGACCCGAGCGAGTGCGGCCGCCGTCCCTGGGGCGAGGCTCCCGCGGCGGAACGCGAGGCACCGCGCATGGCACGCTCTGTGCCGGGATATGTGTTCGTCCTCTGCATGATCGCCCTGGCCGGCACGAACGCGCTGTTCCAGTTCAATCTCCAGCTGCCGCTTTTTGCCCGCTCACTGGGCTGGTCGCTGGCTGCCGGTGCGGCGCTGACGAGCTGCTCGATGATCGGCAACATTGCCGGCAAGGTGGTCCTGGGGATGGCGATCGACGCGCTGGGCGTGTATCGCGCGGCGGTCCTTCTGGCCGGAGCGATGGCGAGCGCCTTCGTCCTCTTTCAGACGTTCCCGGGCTTCTTTCCGGCTCTGTGCCTGGGAGGGGTGCTCTTTGGCGGCTGCTACAGCGTCGGCAGCATGCTGCTGCCTCAGCTGGCGCTGGCGATCTGGGGCCGCCAGGCGTATCGCCCTTATGTCAGCCGGCTGTCGGCCGTCAACTCGTTTGTCGCCGCGTTTTCCGGCTCGGCCTTTCCTTATCTGTACGACTTTACCGGCGGCTGGACGGCTGTGCTGGTCCTCTGCTTCGCCGACTGCGTCGCTGCCGGGCTGATCTTCGTCTGGCTGGGACGCTGGGCCGGCAAAAGATAAAAGACAATAGAATGGAGCGGAACGCGAGCCAGGCGGCTGCGTTCCGCTCCATGTGCATCAGGGAAACGCTCATTGATTCACATTATGCTGAATTTGGCCAGCGTTTCCCTATGGCTTGGCCGCCAGATAGGCGCTGAGACGGTCGGCGACGTTCTTTTGCAGGTTGCGGTAGAAGAACTGATAGTCGTACACATGATACGCGCCCTTCGGCAGACCGGGGACGATGGGCGGATATGCGGCGGGATCAAGACCCGGCACTTTGACAGCGCCGCGGACTTCGTCGATGACAGCGCCGCAGAGATGGGGCACTTCGGCTGTGATCGCGCCGCTGTAGTTGGTGAAGCAGGCGCCAAGGTTGAGCGCGGCATCGGCCGGTGTGGCGTCGGTGCGCCAGTTCAGCGGATTGATCGTGAATGCGGAGTTTTTGGCCGGGGTGATAATCGTTTCGGACACTTCCGGCGCTTCGCAGTCAAACGCGATCACGACGCCGGTATCGCTCTCGCCGCGGGCAGGCGCGATCCATGGGCAGCTCTCCGTCAGCGCTTTCGTCAGCGGCCAGCCGAGGGCGTAGACGGCGACGAGCTGGCTACGCAGCTTTTCGTCGCGGAAGTGTTCCTGGAGCAGGCGGAGACACATGTCAGCGCCCTGTGAGAAGCCGGCGAGGATGAGCGGCCGCCCGCCGTTTTCGTGCTTCAGATAGTGCGCAAACGCTGCCGACACGTCGCCGTAGGCTTTCTTGAAAATGGGCTCGCGCTCCGCCTCGGGCTTGGCGTACGCCCGCATGGAGGCCTGACGGTAAAACGGCGCGTACAGCCGCGCACAGGGTTCGTAAATGCCGCGTTCCATGTTGAGCGCGCCGACGAAGTTCTGCTTCGTCTTTTCGTCGGTCAGCGACATGCTGTCCTCGTTGTTCATGTCCACCGTCGGGCAGATCAGGAACACGTCGGCGCTCTTGCCTTCGCCGATGCCGAAATAGGCCCAGTTTTCGGCCTTCGCGTAGTCGGGGGCCGCGTGGGGCGCGTAAAACAGCATGACCAGCGCCGCTGCGAGCGCGAGCCACGCGCCTAAAAACAGCTTACTGCTTTTTTTCATTCTTTATCCTCCTTGACGCGCGTCAAAAATATTCTTTCCGCTGTATTGTACACCGTTTGGACCGGGAAAGGCGACAGCCAACTGAAAAAACAAAACACAGGCGAAAAGCGCGGGGAAACGCTGCAGTGCTTTTCGCCTGTGTTTTTATGAAACGCTGATAAAATACGTCATCACCTGCGAAACGCTGCCCCCGCAGGAGGGCGGGGCACCGGTGGCGTTACGGCAGTATGCCCGGGCGCGCCCCTTGCGGACAGGTTTCTTCGGATCTGACGTGTTTTTTCAGTTTTCCTGTGCGCTGGTTCATTTCAGCATAATGGGATTAAATCAGCGTTTCTTTAGGGGCGCGGCTTCGCGATGAGC
>JAGAYQ010000453.1 GCA_017940445.1 Pyramidobacter sp.
CTACACCCGTCCCGGTTCGGGCGGCGACACCTTTCTGCGCAACCTGGCTGCCGGTCTGAAGGACAAGCTGAATGGTCACTCGATCGTCATCGAGAACATCATCGATCCTTCCGGCGCCACGCCCTGGGGCCGTGTGCAGCGTGCCAACAAGGACGGCTACACGCTGGCCTGTCTGAGCACGACGGTCGTCACCGCCGACCTGATCGGCCATTCTCCGGTCAAGTATCCTGACTTCGCCTACATCTGCGCGCTGGGCAACGATCCTCAGTACATCTTCTGCCGCAAGGACATGCCCTTCAACACGCTGCCCGAGCTGATCGCCTACGCCAAGGCCAACCCCGGCAAGCTGAACTGGGGCACCGCTGCGCCCACGAGCGCGAGCACGATCTGCTCGGCCGAGATCATCCGCTCCACGGGCATCGACGTGAACCGCGTCGTCTTCAACACGGGCGGTGACACGCTGGTCAACATCCTTGGCGGCTTCTGCGACATCGGCGTCGGCGAGTACATGGATATGCGTCCCCAGATCGAAGCCGGCAACCTCAAGCTGCTGGCTCTGCTCGCCAAGGAGCGCAACGTGCTGAACGTGCCCACCACGCTTGAGGGTGGCTTCAACATCGTGTTTGAGCGCGCCCGCGGTCTGGCTGCTCCCGCCGGCACCGATCCCGAGCTGGTGGCCCGCATCGCCGAAGTGTTCAAGACGGCACTCAGCGACGAGAAGTTCTGCAAGTACCTGAGCGACGAGGCTATCGAAGCCAAGTACATGGACGGCGCCACGTTCCTCGCGTCGTATGACACGGTCGCCAAAACGATCAAGGACAACGAAGCGGCCCTTCGCGGCAAGAAGCAGTAGTCTGAACTGACAGATTCACTTTGCCCCTGCTGGCAGGTTCACCGTCTCACTGCCGGTGAGCCTGCCTTTTTTGTCCCTTTTTGCAGCACATGTATCAATTTTAGCGCAATCTGCACCATATGAGTTTTATCTCCAAGGAGGAATTTTTCGTGAACGGTTTTCTCAGCCGCGATCGTCTGATCGGTCTGTTCTGCTTCGCTTTCGCGGGGTATGTCTGGTATGAAGCGGGAACGTTCCCCACTTCGGATTTTGACGCGGTGGGGCCCTCGCTGTATCCGCGTTTTCTCGCCACGGTCATCGGCCTGGCGTCGCTGGTGATCTTCCTGAGACCCAGCAAGGGAGCGTCGGCCAAAGACAAGTCTCCCCGCTGGGGCGCGTTCCTTTACGTCATCCTGGTCTCGGCAGCTTACATCGCGCTGCTGATGCCCCTCGGCTTTATCCCTACGACGGTGCTGTTCCTGCTGGCAATGGTGCTGTACTTTGAACCCAGCGAGCTGAAGGTGCGCATCCGCAAGGCTGTTGTGTACGCGGCGTGCTTCTCCGTGTTTCTCTACCTGTTCTTCGGCAAGCTGCTGGGCGTGCTGCTGCCCGCCGGCATCCTTCACGGCCTGCTCGGCTGATCTTTAAGGAGGTTTTTCGCATGTTCTCTCTGTTCCTTCAGGGTCTGGCTCAGGCGGCAACGCCTATCAACATCATGTACATCGCTTTCGGCGTCATCTGGGGCATCATCGGCGGCGCCATTCCCGGCATCTCGGCTTCGGTCGCCATGTCGCTGCTGCTGCCGCTCACCTTCGGCATGGATCCTTCACACTCGCTGCCGATGCTGGCGGCCGTGTACGTAGGCGCCGAGTACGGCGGCTCGATCCCCGCCATCCTCATCAAGACCCCCGGCACAGGTGCGGCCGCGGCGACGGTGCTCGACGGCTATGAGATGCAGCGCAAAGGTCTGGGCGGCAAAGCACTGTGCATTTCACTCTACGCGGGCGTGATCGGCGGTCTGGTGTCGGTCATCGTGCTCGTTTTCTCCACCGTGCCTCTGGCGAGCTTCGCGCTCAAGTTCGGTCCCAGCCAGTACTTCTGGATGGCGATGATGGGCCTGTCGATCGTCGGCGCCGTCTCGGGCAAGGACCCGATGAAGGGGCTCATCTCAGCCGCGTTCGGCCTGTTCCTGGCGATCATCGGCATGGACCAGTTCACGGGTGTCCACCGCTATACGTTCGGCGTCTTCCGCCTCTCCGAAGGTCTTGACCTCATCCCGGTGCTCGTCGGCCTGTTCGCGCTCAGCGAAGTGTTCCGCCAGATCTTCCAGGGCGAGATCTTCAGCGTCATCAAAGACAAGGTAAAGATGACCTATCCTACGAAGAAGGAGCTTGCCAGCGTCACGCCGATCGTCGTCGCCGGCGGCGCCATGGGCTCGGTGGTCGGCGCTCTGCCCGGCGCGGGCGCGACGATCGCTTCATGGATCGCCTACTCTGAGACGAAGATGTTCTGCAAGAACAACGAGACGTTCGGCACGGGCGACATCCGCGGCGTCGCGGCTCCCGAGTCGGCCAACAACGGCGTTCCCGCCGGCGGCCTGATCCCCCTTCTGGCCCTCGGCATCCCCGGTTCGAACTCGACGGCCATCCTCATGGTCGGATTCAGCCTGGCCGGCATCTCCTGCGGCCCGATGCTGTTCCTCACTCAGCCGCAGATCCCTTACGGCCTGATGGCCAGCATGTTCATGGCTCAGATCGTGCTGATCTTCGTCGGTCTGCTGATGCTGCGCCCCTGCGTGTACATCAC
>JAGAYQ010000454.1 GCA_017940445.1 Pyramidobacter sp.
CGTGCCCTTGGCCTTGATGTACTGATACAGCGCGTCGCCCTTTTTGGCGTTGATGGCCGCGTCTTTCAGCGTCAGCTTGTCGATGGCGGTGTGGAAGGGGATCTTCGCGTTGGCGTAAGCGATGGCTTTCTGGCCGCTCAGCTTGCCGACGATGCCGATGATGCTGTCAAACTTCTTGAAGCCGTAAACCTGGCCGCCCGCGGACGACACGGTGCCGCTGCCGTCGAGCGTGAAGGGGCTGAGCTTGCCGCTGGCGGAGTAGTCGCCGGTGAGTGTTCCGGTCAGACCGCCGCCGAGCGTGGGCATCATCTGATCGATGATGCTCTTGAGCTGGCTGCCCTTGAGCGCGGCTTTGATGGCGTAGGTCATCTTGTTGATGTCAAGCGTCACGTTGCCGCCGATGGTGCCGCCGGCGAACTTGCAGCCGAAATCGGGCAGCGTGGCAACCATCTTGGAGAGTTTGAGCGACGACTTGATCTGCTCAAACTTGAGGCCCGTGAGTGCAAAGACGGGGATCGACAGCGAACCGTTGCCGGTGATGTCCGTATCGGACACAGCGCCCTTGACCGCGCCGGACAGCTTGCCCGAAGCGCCGAGCGAGCCGGCGCCGAAGGTCTTCATCACGTTGCCGAGGTCGATATTGGCGATGCTGAGGTCGTAGGTGCCGTTCAGGTTCTTGCCGAACTTGAGCACGGAGTTCATCTTGATCAGGCCGTTGGCGACGGCGGCCGACATTTCCTTGAAGGCCACGTTGCCGGTGCCCATCGTGATGGAGCCGTTCACCTTGGTGATCGGCAGGTCCATGAAGACGAGCGAGGCGTCCTTGAACGTCAGCGTGTCGCCGGAGAACGTGACGGGCACGTTGATCTTGTCGATGTTCATGTCGTTGAGCGAGACGCGCTGCGAATCGACCTTGCCGCCGGCGGTGATGGCGCTGCCCTTGCCCTTGACGGTGAGCGCGGCGTTGACTTTGCCCTTGATGTTGGCGGGCGCGGCGGGGACGAACTTGGGCAGCATGGCGAGGTCGAAGTTCTTGACGCTGAACGCCACATCGGCGATCACGTCCTTGCCGCCGGCGTTGACGGTGCCCTTGAGCGTGGCGGGATTGCCGACGATGTTCGAGCCGCCGGACATGGTGACGATGCCCTTGCTGTTGAAGTCGGCCTTGAGCAGTGTGTTCGTGATCGGCTGGCCGCCGACGGTGAGCTTGTCGGCTTTCACTTCGGCCTTGCCGGTCAGCGCGGTGACGGGACCTTCAACGGCGACGCTGACGGCGTCGACCTGGCCGCCGAGATCGGCGGGAAGCGAGGGCAGATTCTTGCGAAGCGTCGCGGCTGTGACCGCGCCGGCGGTCTTCATCGCGACCTTCACGGCGGGCGTCTTGCCGCTGATGTCAGCGAAAACGCTGCCGGCGGTGGGGATGCCGATGGCGTTCACCGTCAGCGGGTTCAGATTGACCTTCATATCCTCAAACGCGACGTTGGTCTTGGCCGAGACGGGGAAGCCCATCACGGAGCCGTCGTCAAACGTCACGTTGCCCTTCACGGCCGGATTGTCGAGCGCGCCCTTGATCGTCGCGCTGGTCGTCAGCAGGCCGCGCGCGGCGAACTGCTTGATCTGCGGGACGATGGCGGCCAGCTCGCCGATCTGCACTTTGCTGACGTCGGCTTTCAGGTCGAGCGCCGGGGTGACAGCGCCGGTCACGTTGATCGTGCCGCCGGCGGTCTGCACGTCGCCCTTGCCGATCGAAAGGCCGGGAGCGAGCGTGACTTTGAAGTCGCCCTTGATGGGCAGACCGTTGAGGGCGATGTCGAGCTTCGCCTCGGCGTCGTTGCCGTCAAGCGTGCCGCCGACGCTGTTGAGCACGAGGTCGTTGAGCGGGATCGCGTCGGGCAGGACGACTTTCTGGCCGGTGAAGATCTCCGCCAGCTTGAGCAGGTTGGGGATGGTGCTCTTGATGTCGGTCAGCTCCACCCAGTCGAGGGCGATCTGCCCGCGGATCAGCTTGAGGATGGCCGGATCGACGACGATCTTGCCGGCCTTCAGCAGCGAGGCGCCGCCGTTCGGCTCAGACAGTTCGATGTCGCTGAACGTGTAGCCCCTGACGGGGTTGCCCTTCGCGCTGCCGATGGAGACGCCCAGCTTGTACGTGTCTGCCACGTACTGAGCGCCCTTGTTGGCGATCCATTCCGTGCCGATGTCCAGCGTGCACACGGCGGCCACAGCCAGCACGAGCACGACGAACAGACCCAGGAAAAACTTTTTCATCTGTGAATGATCCTCCTTCTAAAAAACATAGAACTGAAACCGGGTAACGCACCGCCTCAGCGAGGCGGATTTTGAAGAACGAAAATACCCTAATTTATTATAGCACAGAAGACGCGAGATTTTTTTAATTGCTCGGTTGATTTGAACGGAGACCAATCGACTTTTTTCGGGACATGTTTCGCTTTTGAGGGCTGCGTGCTATCATTGAGCGCGTATTTCGACAAGGAGGGATCGTGATGGAGAATCGCCGGGAAATGCTTGCGAAGGCGCCGCTGCTTCCATTGCTGATAAAACTTTCGGTGCCCGCGATGCTGGGCATGTTCGTGATGGCCTCGTACAACGTTGTCGACGCGATCTTTATCGGCTGGGGCGTGGGGCCGCTCGGCATTGCCGCCACGTCGGTGGCGTTCCCGATGCAGCTGTTCGTGGGTGCGCTGTCGATGTGGATCGCTATGGGCACGGCTTCGCTGTCGTCGCGGCGGCTTGGGGCCGGGCTTGACGACGATGCCGAACGGGCGCTGGCGAACGGCTTCCTGATGTCGAGCGTGCTCGGCTTTGTGACGATGACGCTGGGACTGACGTTCGTCGATCAGCTCATCGGCCTGATGGGGACGGGCGAGCCGGTGGCCGGCTACGCAAAGGAGTATCTGCGCATCGTCTTTCTCGGCAATCCGCTGATCATCGTGGGGATGCTGTTCAACAACACGATCCGCTCCGAGGGCAATACCAGATACGCGATGTACTCAATGGTGCTGCCCGCCGTGCTGAACGTGTTCCTCGATCCGCTGTTCATCTTCGGCTTCAAGATGGGCATGGCTGGCGCGGCCTGGGCGACGGTGACGGGGCAGCTGGTGACGTTTCTGTGGGTGCTGCGCTATTATCTGACGGGACGCCGCAGTCTGATCGAGCTGAAATTCTCCAAGATGCCGCTGCGCTGGGAGATCGACCGCGAGATCCTCTCCGTCGGTGCGTCAGAGTTCGCTCGCCAGGGCGCGCTGACGGTGGCCAATTCCATCCTCATGAATCAGATCTCGCGCTACGGCACGCCGCAGCACATCGCGGCGTTTTCGATCATGATGAAGGTCTCGTCGCTGGCGGTGATGCCGATCTTCGGCCTGGGGCAGGGGATGCAGCCGATCGTCGGCTACTGCTGGGGGGCGGGGCTGTATGCTCGCGCCCGCAAGACGATCGAGCTGGCGCTCGGAGCCGCGCTCGCCATCACGGCGACGGCCGAGGTGTTTTTGCTCACGTTCCCGCATGTGTTCGTTCGCGCCTTCACCAACGATCCGGAGGTCGTCCGGCTCACCGTCTGGGGCGTGCGCATCCTGCAAAGCACGTTTGCCATCGTGGGCTTTCAGGTGATCGGCACGGTCGTCTTTCAGGCCCTCGGCTTTGCCGGGCCGGCGCTGTTCCTGTCGATGTCGCGCCAGGTCATCTTCTTCATCCCTGCGCTCGTGTTCCTGCCGCGATTTTGGGGCGTGACGGGCGTGTTTGCCAGCTACCCGGTGGCCGATGTGGCGGCCTGCTGCGTGACGCTCGGATTTTTGCTCGTCTATCGCAAGCGCTTCCGGCGACTGGAAGAAAAACAATAATAATGCTGCTCCCGTTCGATCGTTTTGACGGGAGCAGCAATTTTTATATTCAGCAATATTGCGAGTGCGTGACGCGGTCAGACCCACGTCTGCGATTCACGGTGCAGCAAAAAAGCCATGCTTGCGCCGCCGATCACGTCGGCCGCCGGGAGCGTCAGCCAAACGCCGTCCGTGCCGAGAAAACGCGGCAGTACGATCAGCAGCGCGATCGAGAGCGACTGGCGAAAGACGTTGAATATGAACGACGTTTTTGCCCGCCCCAGCGCTTCCAGCACATAGCAGCCGATCACGGCCACAGCGCCCAGAGGCAGCGCCGCGTAGCCGATCCTCATGCTGCGCGCGGTCTGACGGAGCAGTTCCGCATCGGTCGTGAAGAACGACGCCAGTGTTTCTGGCCAGACGAAGGCGACGACTTCGGAGACGGTGTACCAGGCGATCGACGCAGCCAGCGCCAGCCTCACGGCCAGCCGCACGCGGGCGAACGAGTGCGCGCCGTAGTTGTACCCGACCACGGGCATCGTTCCTTCGCCGATCCCCGTGACGGGCATGAACAGCAGACTGTCGATGCCGAAGAAGATCCCCATTGCCGACACGGCCAGTTCGCCGCCGTGCGATCCCAGCAGCACGTTGAACAGCGCCAGCATGACCGAGAAGAAGATGTTCAGCAGAAAAGGCGACATCCCGACGCCGAGCATCTCACGAACGTTTTGCAGCTGCGGCCGCAGACAGCGAAGCGAAAGCCGCAGCTCGCTTTTGCGCAGCAGATAAAAGGCCAGCGTCCACAGCAGCGCAAACAGCTGTGACAGCGCCGTTCCCAGGCTGCGCCGGCGACCCCCATGCCGTGAACGATGATGAACAGCCAGTCGAGCAGAACGTTCAGCCCCGCGCCGAGCACCATCGCCCACATGGCC
>JAGAYQ010000455.1 GCA_017940445.1 Pyramidobacter sp.
AAAAATACGCCGCGCGGCGTATGGTGTTCCACACGGAACATCACGCGCGGCGCGGCTGATAAATCACCTTTACAGCGCGCTCAGGTAACGGTCGATCGCGGCGGCGGCACGCTTGGCACCCTCAACAGCGTGCACCACTGTCTTGGCCCCGGTGATCACGTCGCCCGCGCCGAACACGCCCGGCCTTGTCGTCATATAATTGTCATCCACGGCAAGCAGACCGTTCTCCGTCAGTTCAAGGCCGTCGGTGGTGTGCACCAGCTTGTGCCGCGGCACCTGACTGACGGCGATCACCGTGGCGTCGGCGCGCACCTGGATGAGCTTGTCGTCATAGCCGACGATCGCGCCGCTTTCGTCGCGGATGGCACGCTTGAATACGGGACCGCTCTCGTTGATGGCCTGGATCTGCATCCCCGTTTCCAGCTCCGCGCCGTCCAGCTGCGCATAGCTCACTTCGTTGGCGCTGGCGGCGACGCGGTCAGCCTTGGCGTACATCGTCACGCGGCGCGAGCCGTAGCGCAGGGCGGTGCGCGCCACATCCATCGCGGCGTTGCCCGCGCCGATCACGGCGACCGTCTCGCCCAGGCGGATGCCTCTGGGGTTGGCCAGATAGTTGAGCGAAAAATACACGTTGCCGAGGCTCTCGCCGGGCACGCCGAGCCGGCGGGGCTTCTCCGCGCCCGTGCCGATGAACACGGCAGAGTATCCGTCGCGCATCAGGTCATCGATCATGATGACCGAGCCGACAGTCGTGTTCAGCCGCAGCTGGATGTCCATCGCCTCCAGGCGCTCGCGGTAGCGCTCCAGATATCCTTTGCTGAGACGGAACTCGGGGATGCCGTACTGCAAAATGCCGCCGATCTTGCTGTGCCACTCAAAGATGGTCACGCGGTAGCCGCGGCGCGCCAGCTCGATCGCCGCGGTGATGCCGGCAGGCCCCGCGCCGATGACGGCAACTTTGTGCAGTTTCACCCAGGTGCGCGGCGGCACGTCCATGCGGTCGAGGTACATGTCAGAGATGTAGTGTTCGATGCTGGAAAAGTGCACGGGCGTGTCCTTGCGGCCGCGGATGCAGTGCCCGGCGCACTGTTTTTCGTGATCGCAGATCAGCGCACAGACAGCGGAAAGCGGGTTGTTTTCAAAGAGGATCTTCCCCGCCTCCATCAGCCGGTTCTCCTTGAACAGCTGGATGATCTGCGGGATCGGTGTATGCACGGGACAGCCCTGCTGACACTGCGGATTTTTGCAGTTGTAGCAGCGGTTGGCCTCGGCGATGATGTGCAAGGGCATGTGAGCGTCGCCTCCTGATAAGATGCTGAAAATATGAATGCTTGTTCATCATGAGGTTTTATTGTACTGTTCGGCGCCGGTGATGTCAAAAATGCGAATGTGGTCACGAGCACATACGCACCTCCGTTTCCGGCCTCTTGCAAAAATAAGCGGCAGCGGGCACAATAGACTCATCGCAAAGGAGCTGATCATCATGACCGATAACGACAGCGTGAAGTCGCTGATGGACGCCGTGCGCACCTTCTGCGAAGAGCGCGACTGGGACCAGTTTCACACGCCCAAGGAGCTGGCGATCGGCATCTCGACCGAGGCGAACGAGCTGCTGGAGATCTTCCGCTTCATGAGCCCCGCACAGCAGGCAGAGCTGCTCGCAAACGCGAAAACGCGCGAGCATATCGAGGACGAGCTGGCCGATACGCTGTTCTTCGTGCTGCGTTTTGCGCAGATGAACGGCATTGATGTGAGCCAGGCCCTTGAGCGCAAGATCGCCAAGAACGCGCGCAAGTATCCGGCCGATGCGTGCCGGGGAGACAACCGCAAGCGGCGCGACTTTTGAAGCGCCTGAAAAAATGGAGCCGATCCCGCAGCAGGGATCAGCTCCTTTTTTTTCATATCAGCAGACCGTGCCGCTGTCACGAGCTTCCAGAAGGCTCATCCTGACCTCTTCCAGCTTCTCCGCGCTCACGGCCAGCGTGCGGGCAAACGGCTCGTCATCGACGGTGATCACGCGCAGCTCGTCGGGGCGGATAGCGGCGACGGCGCGGCAGAAGAATGCGATCGACTCAGGGTCGTCGCTGAATTTTTTCACGACGGTGATCTCGAGGATGAACTGTCCCTGATAGCGTGCGCGGAACGCTGCCATGCCGCGCACGTACTGCTCGAGCGTCGCTCCGGCCACAGGCCGCTGAATGCGCTGGAACACGTCTTCGCGGCCGCTTTTGAGCTCGCCGATGTCTTCTTCGCACGTCGCTGCAACGGCGGCAAAGCGCTCTTCGCCATAAGGATAGCCGTTTGACAGCAGGCGCACGGGCAGGCCGAGATCGTGGCAGAATCCGATCACTTCGGGCAGCCG
>JAGAYQ010000456.1 GCA_017940445.1 Pyramidobacter sp.
CGCACCTGTCTTCGCTGTCACTTGCCATCACCGACGCCTTCCGTGATGCTGCTGCGAACTATCTGAACCTCGCCGCCATGAAACCATAAACGAAGGGGAATCGATCATGAAAGCCAGCACGCTGCTCCACTATCCGCCCGTCCGCGAGACCAGCCTCGACAAACTCCTTGCCTCAGAGATCAGACAAAGCCCCGTCAGACTCGTCGCGCTCGACGACGATCCGACCGGAGGGCAAACCGTCCATGATGTTTCCGAATACACTGACTGGAGTGCAGAGACATTCCGAGAAGCCTTCTCGACCCCGGACAAGCTGTTCTATGTCCTGACCAACAGCCGCGGCATGACGCCGCAGGAAAGCCGCCGCGTCCACCTTGAAGTCGCCGCAAACTGCGCAGCGTCCGCACGTAAAGCGGGCGTTTCCTACATGTATATCAGCCGGAGCGACTCGACCATGCGCGGCCATTATCCAATGGAAACCGAGATCCTTCGCGAATGCCAGGAATCCGACCTTGGCAGGGCGATCGACGGCGAAGTGTTCTGTCCGTTTTTCAAAGAGGGCGGACGCTTCACCGTCGGCGGCGTCCAGTATGTCCTTCAGGGCGATGAACTGATCCCCGCAGCCGAGACTGAATTTGCCAGGGACAAAACGTTCGGCTACACCCATTCCTTCATCCCCGACTATATCGAAGAGAAAACTGCCGGTGCGTTCAAGGCCGTCGACGTTCTGCACATCCCGCTCGAGCAGCTTCGCGCCGCTGATATCGACGGCATCAGCCGGCAGCTGATGAATGTTCACGGTTTTAACAAGATCTGCGTCGACGCCGTCGATTATGACGACCTGAAAGTTTTTGCCATCGCCATTTACCGCGCCATGGCACACGGCAAAATGTACATCTTCCGCACGGCTGCAAGCCTCATCAAGGTCATGGCCGGGATCAGCGACGCCCCGCTGCTGACGCGCGAACAGCTGATAACCGCGCCCGTGAGCAACGGCGGACTCGTCGTCGTCGGCAGCCATACGCAAAAAACGACAGCGCAGCTTGAAGAACTCCTGAAACTCGACTGCGTCGTCCCGGTCGCCTTCAATTCCGACACCGTGCTCGAAAGCGATGCGGCATTTGACGCGGAAGTCCGCCGCTGCATTCAGGAAGAAGAAAAGATCATCGCCGCTGGCAAAACGGCCGTGTGCTACACACGCCGCAAGCTCCTCAGCCTTGCGTCGGACACGAAGGAAAGCGCCCTGCTCCGCTCTGTGAAGATCAGCGGCGGTGTCCAGCGCCTCGTGGGCGAGCTGAACATCACACCGGCATTCGTGGTCGCCAAAGGCGGGATCACCTCCAGCGACGTGGCCGTGAAAGCGCTCGGCGTGCGTCGCGCCCTGGTCATGGGACAGATCAGGCCCGGCGTGCCCGTCTGGCGTACAGGCGCAGAAAGCCGCTTCCCGGCGATCCCTTACGTGATCTTCCCCGGCAATGTCGGCACACCTCAGACGCTGCGCGAAGCCGTCGCCATCCTGACAGGCCATGAGCTGTAATGCTCATTTTTGAGCCAAAGACAAAAGAACAGCGTAAAACAGCGCCCGCACAGTGAATTACTCCCGTCAAACAGACAGCGAAAAAAACAAAAGGGAGAACCTAATTGTATGATGTGATATGCTCTCCTAAAAGTATCTCACGAATTTGTTTTTTCGTATGTCTACTTTTAGGAGAGCTTATCATTTTTCAATTTGTTCTGTGCAGATTATCCACTCATGAGCCGATGATCGCACCTTCGGAGGCGCGCACCGGGCGACGGTCAAGGCGGGCGCGGAGATAGTCCCGCTCATCGCAAAGCTCGGCCAGGAGACGGTCTTTATCCTGCGGCAAGCGTCCTTCCATCGTCACGACGTTCGAGGGATGCAGGCCGAAAAAGACGCAGTCATCAAGTTCCAGCCGCTCGATCAGCGTCTCTTCCTCGTCGAAGTACTCGCCGAACGAGCTCTCCGCAAAAGCGCCGCTCTTTATAGCCTCGTACAGCGGGCAG
>JAGAYQ010000457.1 GCA_017940445.1 Pyramidobacter sp.
CCAGTTGTGATAGGTCTTCATGGCCTTGCCGCCCACCACCTCAGGCCAGTGGATGTTCTTGTCGAACGGGAAGCACACGGCCGTCGGCGTGATGATGTAGTCGTACTTTTCATAGACTTTCAGCATCGCGTGCAGGAACTCAGTGCGCTTCTCATAGGCACGGTACACCTCACCTGCCGTCATCTGCTGGCCGTCCTCGTACTCCCAGCGACTCTCCGGCTTGAGCAGGCTCTGCTTGCACTTGTCATAGAAGCCCTTGAGCGAGTTGGCGCAGTAATGACGGATCGGAATCCAGATCTTATCCCAGAACTCGTCCATGTTCCAGAACGAGGGGATGTCCTCGACCACTGCGCCGAACTCAGTCATCTTTTCGACAGCCGCACGACACAGCGTCATGATCTCTGGATCAACAGGGAAGTAGCCACTCCAGTCGCCCAGCCAGGCCACGCGCACGCCTTTCTGCGAAGCCGTCAGCTTTTCGACGGCGTTTTCGGGCGTCAGCTGCCGAAAGCGCGGATCGGGCTCACGAGTCAGCGGGAATCTCGGATTGTATGCGGCCATCGTGTTGAAGAGCAGTGCGATGTCCGCCACGCTGCGGCCCATCGGACCGTTCATGCTCATCGAGTTGGTGAACAGCTCCGTGCCGCCGGAAGGGATTGCACCGATCGACGGGCGCAGACTGCACACGTTGCACCAGCCTGCCGGATTGCGCAGAGAGCCCATGAAGTCGCCGCCGTCGGCCACAGACTGCATCCTCAGCGCTACGGACGTGGCTGCGCCGCCGGAAGAACCGCCGCAGGTCACGGATTCGTTGTAGGGATTGCCCGTGGCCCCGAACACCTCGTTGTACGTCTGGCTGCCATAGCCCAGTTCAGGCGTATTCGTCTTGCCGATGATGATCGCGCCGTCGCGCTTCATGTACTGCACGATTGCGCCGTCAGCGGCAGGCACCCAGTCTTTCAATGCCAGCGACCCCTTAGTGGTGCGGATGCCCTTCGTGGGCACAAGATCCTTGACTGCTTGTGGAAAACCGTGCATCCAACCGTTATCGTTGCCTGCGGCCAGCTCGGCGTCCTTCTCCTCGGCCTGCTTCATCAGCTCGGCGGGATCGACTCGCGTGACGATGGCGTTGACGCGGGGATTGGTCTTGTCGATGTGGTCAAGGTACGACGACATGACCTCGCGGCACGACACCTTTTTGGCATGGATGGCTTTGGACAGCTCGATCGCGCTCATTTCAACAACAGGATTGCTCACTGAAAAACGCTCCTTTCGGCAGATGAAAAGATGTTCCGGCCTCCTGCGTTCGCTCTCGCGAAGCGCAGGGCGCCTTGCGACAATTTCATTCTAACAGACCGTCAAATCGACATTCAACATAGGAAAATTTTTTGACCTGAGAAACATTTTTTGCCTTATAATAGGAGTTGGTTCCGCCGCGTTCCGTCTCCCGCGCCCGAATGCGAAAAAAAACGCTGCCCGCAAACGGCTTTGGAACACATTATTGCCGCGCGCGGCGCAACGTGCGGAGCAGAGCGCGCCGTCCAAAACGCGCCGCACCGCGAGCCCATTTTTGAATGGAACGCCCGACACGATCAGAATGGAAGGAAGTGCTGCCGCATGAGCGCTCCCGCGCCGACGCCGGACTTTTCCCGGCGCATCATGTTCAACCGCACCTGGGACCTGCTTGCCAGCCGCTGGAAGTTTTATATCGTCTATCTCCTCGCGCCCCGAGAGATGCGCTTCGGCGACCTGCGCCGCTGCTGCGCCGCCGTGTCGCGCCCCACGTTCACGGCCTACCTGCGCGCGCTTGAGCAGGAAGGCTTCGTCGAACGCGAGGCCTCTCCCGAAGAGAACGCCGTCGCCTACCGCCTCACTGGTCTCGGCCGCAGTGCTGTTCCCGCCGTCTCCGCACTGATCGAATGGGGCTTTGCCGGCGACAAGGGCGCGGACAAAGCCCCCGTGGGGGAGGAAGAGCGATGAACGGCGGCATTAAGACCCTCTCGGTCAAACAGAGGATCCTCGACGCCACACACGGCCGCGTCCTCGGACGCCCCGACTGGGGCCTGGCGCAGTTTCTGCTGCTGCACTACGACGAGATTGACCGGTTGCGTACTAGCGACCTCGCTGAGATCTGCCACATCTCGCTCTCCACCGTGCGGCGGTTCTGCCAGAGCATCGGCTACGACAACTTTTCCGATCTGCGCCGCGCAAAGCTCGACAATCCCGAAAACCAGTACGAGATCGCTGTCGAAAACTGGAAAAACGGCCTCTATCAGCCGCGCCGGCTCTACGACGAATCGCGCGGCGCGCTTTGGGAGATCGGCCAGAAAACCAACTTTGACGCTCTTGGCCGCCTTGCCGGCGAAATGCTCGCCGCTGACGCCACACTGATCTTCGCGCTGCGGCCGTACACCTTTATCCTTCAGGAATTCCAGAGCCAATACGCCTCGCTCGGCCGGCAGCTCTTTATCTTTGACAGCGTCGCCTCCGCGGCTCCCGTGATCGAAACCGCTAAAAGCCTCTGCTGCGTCACCCTGTCGCTCGCCGGTGTGCTCTTTCCCGCCATTGATGCGCCCTTGTGCAAACTGGACGGCTTCAACGCTGCCGTCTACTGCCCGCACATGCTGCGCGAAGCCGGCGGCGAAAGCTGCCTGGTCCATTACGACGAATGCTTCCCGATCCACGCCCGCACGCAGGAGTATAACTACCTCGAACTGTACGGCAAATACGCCGTCATGTACTTCTTCGATATGCTCCTCGGTCTGCTCGTCGAACGGTGCGCTTAGAAGCGCCCGGCGCTTCATGCTATAATAAGCCGTCGCGAAGGGAGGAGAACCGCATGGAAAACGTCATTGCCGAGCGCGTCAAAAATGCCCGTCTGACGCATGTGCAGATGAAGATCGCCGAATACATCATCGCCAATCCGGAAGCTGTGGGCCGCAGCTCGTCGATGGAGGTGGCCCGTGCGGCGGGCGTGAGCGACGTGTCCGTCACCCGCTTTGCGCGCGCGATCGGCTATCCCGGCTTTACCGAGCTGAAGGACGACATCTACAACTCACTGGCGGAGCAGGCGTCGCAGGGCATCGGCCGCCTTTCGCTGAGCGAGCGGCTGGAGGCCAACCGGGAGCGCTTCGGCAGCGGCGTCTCGCGCGAGGAGTTTGCTAAAGTGCAGGCGCATAATGTGGAGCGCACGCTGGCGCAGAACCCGGAAGAGGCGTACGAGTCGTGCGTGCAGGCGGTGCTGGGCGCGAAAACGTGCTTCGTCGCGGGCTTTCGCGGCTGCTTCGGCGTGGCGCAGCACTTCGCCTGGATACTGAATGTGCTGCACGGCGACGTGCGTCTGATCGACGACGTGGGCGTGGGCGGCGTCGACCGGATGCTGCGCATCGGTCCGGACGGCTGCGCGGTGTTCTTCTCGGCCAGCCGCTATTACAAAAGCGACCTGCGTCTGGCGCGTCTGGCGCAGAGTCATGGCGCGCGCGTCTGTCTGATCACCGACAGCGTGCTCTCGCCGCTGACGCCGTGCGCCAGTGTTGTGCTCACGGCCGAGGCCCGGCAGGCGAGCTTTTTCAACTCGGCCACGGCCATGAACGCCGTTGCCGAATATTTGCTTGCGCTGCTGACGCCGCATTGTCTTGAACGTTACCGCGAACATGTGCGCGAGCGCGACGAACTGACACGAGAGCTGATAATTAATAATTAGTAATTAAAAACCACGCCTGTCCGCGTGTTTCTTAAAACATACGGATGGACGTGGTTTTTTTGTTGTTTCTGCACAGCAAAAACCCCGCGGTTCCGCGTGCCAGTTTGACACCTAAACCGCGGGGTTTTCAATTACTCATTACTAATTCTTCAAGTGCTGCTTGTTGACGATGAAGCGGGGGGCGAGCTGTTCGCCGCGCTCGAGCGTCTCGATGTTGCCGAAGATGCAGGCGGCCATGTTGACGATGTTGTCCTCGGTGTTGCCGCCGACGTGCGGGGTGAGCAGGATGTGCGGCTCGCTGAAGATCGGGTGGTCCGGCGGCAGCGGCTCGCCTTCCACGGTGTCAAGGGCGGCGCCCCAGATGCGGCGCTCGCGCACGGCCGCAAGCAGCGCATCGGTGTCGATGATCTCGCCGCGGGCGGTGTTGACGATGAGCATGTCGGGCTTCATCATGGACAGGGCGCGCGCGTCGATCATTTTGCGGGTGCTGTCCAGCAGCGGCATGTGCAGGCTGATGATGTCGGCCGTCTTGAACACCTCTTCAAGCGGCAGGAAGGTGACGTTCAGTTCACGCTCGGTCTCTTCGGGCAGGCGGAACGCGTCGTAGTACACGACCTCGGCGCCGAAGCCCTGGACGATCTTCGCCACCTTGCGGCCGATGGCGCCCATGCCGAGGATGCCGACGCGCCGGCCGTTGATCATCCACGAGTCGGAAATGACGGGACCGCCGTACATGATGCCCTTCTTGGCGTTCTCCATGTGCGCGGTCAGGTGACGGAACGACGCCAGCATCAGCAGCGCGGCGTGCTCAGCCACGGGCTGGGCGTTCATGCCGGCGGTGATGCAGACATAGGCGCCCTGCTCGCCGGCCTGCTTGATGTCCACGTCGTTGAAGCCGACGCCCCAGCGGTGGAACAGCTTGGCGCCCTTCATCTTTTTGATGCGCTCGGCAGGCATGGCCGGGCCGCGCAGCACCACGTAGGCGGCGTCGGAGTTGGCCTCCAGCTCTTCGTAGTTGGCAGCCAGCACCAGCTCGTACTTGCCGTCGCAGTGCTCCTTAAAGTAGGTGATGCCTTTATCGGGATAGGTCCCAAAGAGAACGATCTTGTTCATTTCATTTCGCTCCTTGTTTTGAATTACTAATTATTAATTACTAATTACTAATTAAGCGAAGCTGCAACCTTTTCCATCAGCTCGCGGGAGGGCTTTTTCATGTCGAGCTTGGACGTTTCGATGATCAGCTTGTACAGATCGACGCCCTTGGCCTCGGCGACTTCCTTGAAGGCGGGGATGTAGTGCGAGTGGCAGCCGGAGTAGCCCAGCACCACGTCCAGCGGCATGGCCGGGGCGCGGTAGCCGTAGGGCTTCATGGCCGGAGCGAGCTCGCTGTCGATGAAGCGGAACAGGCCGTACATGTCGACGCCCGTCTCCACGCCGTCGCGGTCGAGCGCGGCCACGGCCGTCTCGGTGGCGATGTTGCCGGCGCTGCGGGCCATGCCCATCAGACCGCAGTCGATGATCTGCGCGCCGTTTTCGGCAGCGGCCACGGCGTTGGCGACCGCGCAGCCCAGGTTGGCGTGTCCGTGGAAGCCGACGGGGATCTTCACGGCCGAGGAAACGGCCTTGGTGTAGGCGGCAGCCTGCTTGGGCAGCATCATGCCGGCCGAGTCCATGATGATGATCACGTCGACGCCGCTCGCCTCGAGCAGCTGCGCTTCCTTCGCCAGCTCCTCGGGCGAGAGCACGTAGGCCTTCATCATCGCGAAGAACGCCTTCATTCCCGCGGCTTTGACCATCTTCACCGCGTCGACAGCCTTGGCGCCGTCGCCGGCGTTGATGCCCACGCGCAGAAACTTCAGCCCCGCCTTGGCAGCCTTGGCGACCAGCTCAGGCGTTGCGCAGCCGGCCTGAAGGAACATGCCCACTTCGGCCTTGTCGACGAAGGGCCTGGCCAGCTCCAGGTATTCGTCGTCGGTGCAGGGCGCTTTGACGCCCTTGTCGTACATGCCGAGGCCCGCGCAGTTGCCCATCTCGATGATCTTCACGCCGTTTTCGGTGAGGCCTTTCAGCATCAGCGTCGTCAGATCGGCGGGGAAACCCGCGCCCACCACGTTGCCGCCGTCGCGCAGAGTGCAGTCCATGATCTTCATTTTATGCGTCTCCTTTGATATTATGCAAAAAATTTTTCCAAAAAAAGGGCGGCCGTTCCGCATGGAACGTCTTCCGCCGCCCCTGTTCAGTTCAATACAGCGCTATTGTTTGCGGATGACCGTCTCGCCGAAGAAGATCAGCGCCACGCTCACGGCCGCACCGATGCCGATCGGGAACCACACCGACTGCACGGTGAGCACCGGCATGAAGGCCACGAGGAACGAGCCGACCACGCCCATCAGCGCCGAAGCGACGCCGAAGCCTTCCCACGCCTGCGTGTTGCGCAGTTCGGGGTCGACGCAGCGGCCCAGAGCCATGCCGCTGGGAGCGGAGCCCGTGCCCTGACCGAAGAAGAGCAGGCCTGTCTCCAGCCAGTCCTTCCTGAGCCAGCGCTTGACGACGACCATGCAGATGAACGCCATCATCAGCACGATGACGACCATGTGGATGAGGATGGGCGCCATGTAGCTGGCCAGCAGCTTCACGTTCAGCGTTGCCGTGGCGGAGCAGATGCAGATCTCGAGCGCCAGGCCGGAGATCGTGCTCACCGACTTCTTGTCGACGTAGCCCTGGATCTTCAGAGCGCCCATGAGATTCCAGATGATGAACGCGCCGAGCATTCCGTAGAAGAAGCTGGGGAAGCTCTTGGCGATCGGCACATAGGGCTTGAGGTACGCCACGATCTGACGGCCAAGCCAGATGCTCACCAGCACGAACGCCAGCTGGAGCATCAGGCCGTTGAGCGAGTCGCTGGCCACCGTGGCGCTACCGAGCGATTTCTGCTTCTCGACCGGGATGGGGCCGCTGCTCGTCTTGATCTCGCCCGCTTCGCCGCGCTCCAGGTTGGTGGCGTAGCCCTTGCGCACCGCCCAGTTGACGAGCACCATGCCGCCGACCATTGCCACGATCAGACCCAGCGTCGCCAGGATGATGCCGATGGAAAGCATGCCGCTTTCGGCCTCGCCGAGCGACTCAAACAGCTTGCCTGCCGCCGTGGCCGCGCCGTGACCGCCCCAGTAGGTGTAAACGGCCATCACGCCCCAGCCCTTGGGCATCCCGGGCCAGAAGTTACTGAGCACCACGCCCGTGAGCGTGCCGACGGCCATCTGCGCGAAGTAGGTCAGCGCCACGATCGTCGTCGAGCCGGCGAATGCGTGCAGACGGTCGCGGTTCACCGTCGTGCCGAGGATCATGCACGTCAGCACGATGTCGATCATCGGGCCGGCCATGCCGCCGAACGTCTTGGGGATCTCGATGAGCCCCAGCACCTGCGGCCCCATCACCAGAGCCAGAACACCGCCGATCAGACCGGCCGGCAGAAACAGCTTCTGCAGAGGCTTGACCAGCTCGCGAAGAGCCAGGCCCGCCAGAAGGAACAACGACAAATACCCCAGATCGCCAACTACAGCACCCATAAAAATTCCTCCCCGATTGTTGTGTCGTAAAAACGACTGTTTGTTCATTTCTGTTGTGTAACCGACAACAATGATAATCGAATGATGTGAACACGTCAAGAGGAAATTTTTGTGTATACAGTATATTTATGAGCCATCGAGGAAGGCAGAGCAGAAGGACAATGAATAATTAGTAGTTAGTAATTAGGAATTAGTAATTAAAACCCCAAAACCATCTGACACCGCGTGTTTTGCAGCATATCGAAAGCTGCCTCGGAATTGGAGCGTCAAAAAAGCAAAACCACGCCGGCCCGCTCTTTTTGAAAATACGCGGACAGGCGTGGTTTTGCTTTTAATTACTAATTACTAACTACTCATTACTAATTTTCTTGATGGCTTTCACCGGGCAGACCTGGGCGCAGACGGTGCAGCCGTTGCACTGGATGGGGTCGATCACGGCCTTTTTCGCCGCTCTGTCGAACGACAGCGCCGGGCAGCCGGTGCTCAGGCATTTGCGGCAGCCGATGCACGTTTTGCGGTCGATGCCGCACAGTCCCGGCGTCATGTCAAATTCGCGCCTGTCCTCTTCGGAAAGGGGCTTGAGCACGCAGGGGCGGCGCATGATCAGCACGACGGGGGAGCTTTTGGCCTGCTCATACGCCCAGTCGAGCGCTGCTCTCACCTCGTCGAGATGCTGCGGGTCGACGGTGCGCACGGCTTCCAGCCCCATCGCCGAGACGATCTTGCGCACGTCCAGCTCGGCCGCCGGTTCGCCCTTCAGGCTGCGGCCGCTGCCGGGGTTGTCCTGATGGCCCGTCATGCCCGTGGTGCGGTTGTCGAGCACGCAGCAGATCACGCGCGAGTCGTTGTAGATCACCTCTTCCAGCGCGGCGACGCCGGTGTGGAAGAAGGTGGAGTCGCCGACGCAGGCGACGACGGTCTTGTCCTGGCCCGTGGCGGTGAACGACTTGCTCAGCCCGTGGCCGACGGAGAACGCCGAGCCCATGCAGATGCCCATGTCCTTGGCGCGCAGCGGCGCGTTGCCGCTGAGGCCGTAGCAGCCGATGTCGCCGACGATGACCGTGTTTTTGCGCTTGGCCAGCTCGTAGAAGAAGCCGCGGTGCGGGCAGCCGGGGCACAGCGCCGGCGGACGCGGAACGACCATCTCCGGTGCGTTTGCCGTGCCTTTGGTCTCCGTTCCCAGCAGCGCTTTGCGGATGATGCCTGGGTTCAGCTCGTCGATGGCGGGGATCTTCTCCTTGCCGATGCAGTCGATGCCGGCTTCTTTCAACTGACGCTCGATGTAGGGGTCGAGCTCTTCGATCACGTACAGCGTGCGCACGCGTGAGCGAAACTCGCGGATCAGGTCCAGCGGCAGCGGCCAGGTGAAGCCCAGCTTGAGGTACGAGACCGATTCGCCGAACACCTCGCGCGCGTACTGATACGAGATGCCGCTGGCGATCACGCCGATCCCGCCGTCGCCCGAGTACTCGGCGAAGTTGTAGGGGCAGTGCTCCGACAGCTCGCGCAGACGACGCTCGCGTTCCACGAGCAAATGGCGGTTGCGCATCGCCGCGCGCGGCACGTCGTCGAACTTGTCCATGTTCTTGACGTAGGGGATGGCCGTGGGCGTTTTTCGTTCGCCCAGCTCGACGAGCGACTTTGAGTGGCACACGCGCGTGGTCATGCGGAACATCACCGGCGTGTCGTACTGTTCCGAGATGTCGAAGGCGTCGCGGAACAGGTCTTTGGCCTCCTGAGAGTCGGACGGCTCCAGCATCGGCACATGCATGAAGGGCGCGTAATTGCGGTTGTCCTGCTCGTCCTGCGAGCTGTGCGCGCCCGGATCGTCGGCGGTGACGAAGACCATGCCGCCCGTCACGCCCATGTAGGCGTAGGTGAAGATCGGGTCGGCTGCCACGTTCAGCCCGACGTGCTTTTGCGCGCACATGGAGCGCACGCCGCCGATCGACGCGCCGATAGCCGCCTCCATGGCGACTTTCTCGTTGGGCGCCCACTCGGCGATGATCTCTTTATACGCGCCGGCGTTCTCCAGGATCTCGGTGCTCGGCGTGCCCGGATAAGCCGAGGCAAATGTCACGCCCGCCTCCCAGGCGCCGCGCGCGACGGCCTCGTTGCCCGTCATCAGCATTTTTGTCATCATGATTCCCCCTCATTTGCACAGGCCCGGAAAAAGCGCCTGCGCGAATATTGTATCATTTTTGCCGCAAAAACGCATCGCCGCACGGTGAAAAGTTATGTAATCAGCAGTATGGATCGAAAAGATGCAAGACAAGCCGCCAGCGGCGCTGTGTGGACGGCTCCTTTTGTCGGATATGAAGACAAAAATGATATAATCGACACAAATCACATTTCCCAAAGCAAGGTGACCGACATGACGCCGAACGAACAGAAAAAGGCCGCGCGCGAGTTTGCGGCGTACTGGAAGGATAAAGGCTACGAAAAAGGCCAGACCCACGCGTTCTGGCTGTCGCTGCTGTGCGACGTGTTCGGAGTGGAGCACCCCGAGCAGTTCATCCAGTTCGAGAACCCCGTGCTCATCCAGCACATGAGCTTTATCGACGGCTACATCCCCGCCTCGCGCGTGATGATCGAGCAGAAAGGCAGCGGCAAAGACCTCCGCAAAGGCATCAAACAGAGCGACGGCAGCATCCTCACCCCGTTCCAGCAGGCTCAGCGCTACATCCCCAACCTGCCCGTCGAACTTCATCCCCGCTACATCATCGCCTGCAACTTCCAGACTTTCCTGATCTACGACATGTCGCACCCCCTCGCCGAGCCCGCGCAGGTGCAGCTCGCCGACCTTGAGAAAGAATATTACCGCCTCGCCTTCATCGCCGAAGGCGGCGAGAAGCCCCACCTCAAGCGCGAAGTCGAGCTCTCCGTCAAAGCCGGCGAACTCGTCGGCAAACTGTACGACGCCCTCTACCGTCAGTACGCCGCCGTCCTCGGCGACGAAAAAGGCGCCCTCTCCGCCGACGTGCTGCGCGACCTCAACAAACTGTGCGTGCGCCTCGTCTTCTGCTTCTACGCCGAAGACGCCTGCGTCTTTGGCCGCAAAGACATGTTCCACGACTACCTCGCCAGCTTCCATGCCGAACACGCCCGCGGCGGCCTCGTCGAACTGTTCAAAATCCTCGACCAGCCCGAGAGCGAGCGCGATCCCTTCCTGAACGAAGCCCTCGCCGCCTTCCCCTACGTCAACGGCGGCCTCTTCTCCGGCGCCATAACCATCCCCCGCCTCGACCAGACCATCCTCAGCATCATCCTGGACGACTGCTGCGATCAGTTCGACTGGAGCGAGATCAGCCCCACCATCTTCGGCGCCGTCTTTGAAAGCACCCTTAACCCCGAAACGCGCAGAAGCGGCGGCATGCACTACACCAGCATCGAGAACATCCACAAAGTCATCGACCCGCTCTTTCTCGACGCGCTCAAAGACGAATACGCCGGCATCCTCGAGCTGAAAACGCCCAAAGCCCGGCGGCAGCGACTGGCCGCCTTTCAGGACAAACTCGCCACGCTCACCTTTTTCGACCCCGCCTGCGGCAGCGGCAACTTCCTCACCGAGACCTACCTGTCACTGCGCGCCATCGAAAACGACCTGCTGCGCGAACTGCTCAGCGGCGGCGACGAAATGGGCGGCATGCTCCTGGCCGACATCAAAGTGAGCATCAGCCAGTTCTACGGCATCGAGATCAACGACTTTGCCGTCGCCGTCGCCAAGACCGCCCTCTGGATCGCCGAATCCCAGATGATGAACGTCACCGAGAGCATCATCGGCGCCAGACGCGACTTTCTGCCCCTCAAGACCAACGCCAACATCGTCGAAGGCAACGCCCTGAAACTGGACTGGAGCCAGATCGTGCCCCCAGAAAAGCTGAGCTATATCATGGGGAATCCGCCGTTTGTCGGCTACAGCCTGCAAACGCCCGAGCAGAAGGCCGACATGCTGCGCATCTA
>JAGAYQ010000458.1 GCA_017940445.1 Pyramidobacter sp.
CACGACGCGGTTTTTAATTACTCATTACTCATTACTCATTACTAATTATTCACGATCACAAACTCCACTTCGTCGCCTTCTTTGACCTTGTTGCCGCCGGAGACGATCACGTCTTCGCCCAGGGTGAGGCCGCCGAGGATCGTCACCATGCCGCCCGAAGTCGGGCCGGGGATGACGGTCTGCACACGGACCCTGCCATCGTGCACAACGAGCACGGTGTCATTCGCTCTCAGCGCTTCAGTGGGGATGGCGAGCGGGTTTTCTTCGCTGGTTTCGACGAGGAGGACGCGGGCAAACAGGCCGGGCTTCATGACGAAGCCGGCGGCGCGGTTGTCGACGGTGATCTCGGCGCCGATGGTGCGTGTGTTGGTGTTGATGTAGGGATCGATCTTCGTGACGGTGCCGTAGTAGGTCTCGCCCGGCAGGCTCTCGAACGTGAGCTGAGCGTCCATTCCCAGCTTGAGGCGGCCCATGTCGCGCTCGGGGATGTCGACGCGGGCTTTGAGACGGTCGCAGCGGCCGATGCGCATGGCGCTGCTCTGCGTGTTCAGCAGCGCGCCGATGGTCAGGTCGTAATCGTCGAGGACGATGCCCTCGATGGGCGCGGTCAATTTGTATTCGCCAAGGGTCACGCCCTGCGCTTCCAGATTGGCCTGGGCCATCTGCACCTGCGCGGCGGCCTTGGCCTCGGCAGCCTTGGCAGCCTGGTGCGTCGTGCTGCGGGTGTCGTACTCCTGCTGTGTAGCATAGCCGGATTTGCGCAGGCGTGAGTAGCGCTCGTACTCGCGCTGGGCGTTGGCCAGCGATACTTTGCTCTGGGCCAGCTCGGCCTTGGCGACGGCGACCTGGGCTTTCATGCTGTTGTACTCGGCCGTCTGCGTGCGGCTGTCGAGCACGATCAGCGCGTCGCCCTTTTTGACGTGCGCGCCTTTTTTCGCGGCGATGCTCTGGATGCGGCCGGTGACTTTCGGGTTGACGATGACTTCCTCGAGCGCGGCCAGTGTCGAGGTGGTGTTGATGCCCTGATGCACGGTGCTCAGGCGTTTGACGACGGCCACTTCCACACGCGGCAGCGTAGGTGCGGGGGGCGGCGGGGTCTTGCTCTTGGCTTCGGCGCGCTTGAACAGGGCCGCGGAAGCCGGAGAAGCGCTTACGAGGGCAATCAGCGTGATCAGCGATAGTATTTTGCGAATGTTCATTTTAGATGACCTCACTTTTTGTTAGCAGTACCGATAGGCTTGTAATCGTCTGTTCCGCGCACGGCGCGGAAGGCGTTCTCGAGGAAATACCCCTGCGACTTCCACACGGCGGCCTGGGCGGTGCGCGCGTTCTTGAGCGACAGCGCCAGCTGCTGCAGTGCGTTGGTCAGATCGCTTCTGGCCTGGAGCACGTCGAGCTGAGTGTTGACGCCTTCGCGGTAGCCGCTCTCGGCGTAGTCAAGACTCTCACGCGCCAGGTTCACGTTGGCGCGCGATGCCGAAAGCGTCTCGAGCGCGTTGATCAGGCCCAGCCAGTTGTCGGCGATCTCGGCCTTGATGCTGTCTTCTTTTTCGGCGACGGCGTGCTCGGCCGCTTTCAAGTTGGCCTTGGCGGCTTTGACGTTGCCGGCGGTCGCGCCGCTGTCCCACACGGGCACGTCGAGCGTGAGGCTGGCCGTCCACTGGTTGTCCTTATTGGCGTTGCTCAGTCCGTTTTCGTGATAGCCGAAACGGTAGCCGCTGGAGAGCGACAGCGAAGGCAGCATCCCGGCGCGCGCGGCTTTGATCTCCTGCGCCTGGACTTCGCGCGCGGTGCGCAGGGCCTGGTAATCGGAGCGGTTTTCGAGGACGGTCTTCAGCGCGCCGTCGAGGTCTTCTGGCAGAGTGCTGGCTTTTTCCACAGTCGGCAGACCATCTTCGAGCGAGCCGGCCAGGGCCAGCTGCGTCTCGGGCGGCAGGCGGAGCAGGCGGCACAGCTCGATGCGGCTGGCTTCGAGGCTGTTGCCGGCGGTGATGTTCTGCGCGCGGGCGTTTTCCTTCTGCTGCCGCACGCGGGTGAGGTCGAGGTTGGTCGAGAGGCCGTACATCACGCGCGAGTTGAGCTCCTTCTCAGCGTTGGTGTAGTAGTCGAGCGCGTTGCGCGTGTTGCGCAGCACTTCGCGGCGGTAGAGCACATCGCAGAAGGCGTTCCACACGTTCATGGCGACGGTCTCTTTTGTGTTGTCGAGGTTCTGCTCGGCCTGCTTGATCCCCAGTTTGCCCTGGCGGGCGCGTGCCTGCTTGGCTCCGCCGGAATAGAGGCTCTGGCTCACGGCGACGCGGGCGAGCAGCTCGTTATCGGGCTGATTGGGCACCTTGTCATAGGCGTTGCCCTGGCCCTGCAGGCTGAGGTACGGGCCGAGCGCGCTCGAGGCGGCCTTGCTGCGGCCTTTGGCGCTTTCCACGTTTTGCTCGGCCGTCAAAACGGTGAGGTTTTCGTGCATCGCGATCGAAAGCGCCTGCGCCATGTTGAGGATGATGGCTTCCTGATCCGGCGCCGGCTGAACGGAATAATCCTGCCGCTTCAGCCTCGGCCGAGGCTTTGCCTGCGCGCACGCTCCCAGCAGCGCCAGCGACAGCGCGAGAGCGGCATATCTGTATGCTTTCATGTTGAGATGATCTCCTTGAATGGGTTAATTAGTAATTAGTAATTAGTAATTAAAACCTTTGAAATGGACATCATTGCAAAAAAGGTCTTCAATTACTCATTACTCATTGCATTTACGGCAGCGCCTTCTGGAACAGCTTGCGGCCGAAGAACTCCTTGATGTTGTCGAGCACGAGGTAGACGACGGGGATCACCAGCAGCGTCAGCAGCGTCGAGGTGAACAGTCCGCCGAACAGCGCCGCCGACATGGGCTGGCGCGACTCCGAGCCTTCGCTCAGCTTCAGCGCGGCGGGGATGGCGCCGATCATCGTCGACAGCGAGGTGATCAAGATGGCGCGCAGTCGCCGCGGGCCGGCGTCGATGACGGCCGCTACTTTGTCCATGCCGCTGGCTCTGTTCTGGTTGATGAAGTCCACCAGGATGATGCCGTTGTTGACGACGATGCCGACGAGCAGGATGACGCCCATGTAGGCCATGACGTCGAGCTTGCAGTCCATGATGTAGAGCATCAGGA
>JAGAYQ010000459.1 GCA_017940445.1 Pyramidobacter sp.
AGCGCGGCACCAGCGACACCATGACGTGACGAGAGATGCCGGATGGGATGCCGAAACGGAACTCGCCCGACTTTTCGCCGGCGATGTCGCTCATCTCGCCGCGAAAGCCCCGGTCGAGCAGGACGAGCCGGCGCGCGTAGTCGCAAAAGCGCATGCCCGCCCAGGTGAGCCGCAGCGGCTTGCTGCCGCGCTCAAAAAGCGGCGCGCCCGTCTCGCTCTCGACCGTTTTCACCACCTGGCTCAGCGCCGGCTGCGTGACGTGCAGCTCGCGCGACGCGGCCGCCATGCTCCCCGCTTCGACGATGGCGAGGACGTACTGCGCCTGTTTGAGGTTCATGTTCCGCTGCCTCCTATAAGGTTTACCTTAACTTATGCCCATGATATTCTAAATTGACTTATAGTCAAGGGCCTTTTAGAATGAGATCATCAAGAAAAATTCTGCTGGGGGGAATCATTTCATGCACGCGATCGAGAAGCTGCTGGCCGCCAAGGCCGGCGTTCCTTCCGTCCACTCGGGCGAGATCGTCAGCTGCGCCGTCGACTGGGCGGGCATCAACGATCTGTATTATCAGACGGTGAAATCGTTCTATGAGATGGGAGCGACGCGCGTCGCCAAGCCGGACCGCACGATCCTGTTCTTCGACCACTACGCGCCCTGCGCGACGGAGAAGCAGGCCGACAATCACCGCAAGTTCCGCACGTTCGCGGCCGAGCAGGGCATTTCGCATCTGATGGACATCAACGAGGGCGTGTGCCATCAGCTGATGGCCGATCACGGCTGGTCGCACCCCGGCGAGATCGTCGTCATCACCGACTCGCACACCACCACGCACGGCGCGTTCGGCGCCTTCGGCACGGGCGTGGGCGCCACCGATATGGCCACCATCCTGGCCACGGGAACGCTCTGGTTCAAGGTGCCGGAGGTGGTGCGCATCACGTTCACGGGCCGTCCCGGCCGGGGCGTGTACGCCAAGGACGTGATCCTCCACGCCATCGGAACTCTCAAGGCCGACTACGCCGTGTACAAGGCGGTGGAGTTCGCGGGCGAAGCGGTGGCCGGCTTCTCCGTCTCGGAGCGCATGGCGATGTGCAACATGACGACGGAGATGGGCGCCAAGACGAGCTACATCCAGCCGGACGCGGTGACGACGGACTTTCTGGCCGCCAGGGGCGTGACGGATTATCAGGTGTATCACACGGATGATGACTATCAGTACGCCGCCGATCTCACCTTCGACGCGAGCGCGATCGGGCCGCAGCTGGCCGCGCCGTTCAGCGTCGATAATGTGGCGCCGCTTGAGGCCGTGAAGGGGCGTCATGTCGATCAGTGCTATCTCGGCTCATGCACGGGCGGACGGACGGAAGACATCGCCGTCGCCGCGAAGATGCTGAAGGGCAAAAAGGTGCACTCGGGCACGCGCATGATCGTCGTTCCCGCATCGAGGAGCGTGCTTGCCGAGTGCATCGAGAAGGGCTATATCAAGGCGCTGATGGACGCGGGCGCGACGCTGACGGCGCCCGGCTGCGCGGCGTGTCTGGGCATCCATCAGGGGCTGCTGGCTTCGGGCGAGGTGTGCGTGTCGTCGACGAACCGCAACTTCCCCGGCCGGATGGGCAGCGTGGGGGGCGAGATCTACCTCGGCTCGCCGGCTTCGGTCGCGGCGGCGGCGCTTGCTGGCGAGATCGCCGATCCGCGCGAATTCCTCGAAGGGAGCGATGCGTGATGGACAAACTGGTGCGCGGACACGTCTTCGTCTTCGGCAAGAACATCGACACCGATCAGATCTATCCCGGCATCTACGTCGAAGCGACGGAGATGGACGAGATCAAGCGTCATGCCATGGCCGGCAGCGCCATCCCCGACCTGGTGGACCGCTTTCAGCCAGGCGACATCATCGTCGCCGACACCAACTTCGGCTGCGGCTCTTCGCGCGAGCACGCCGTGATGACGCTCAAGGGCATCGGCATCGGCGCCATCCTCGCCGGCTCGTACGGGCGCATCTTCTACCGCAACGCCATCAACCTGGGCGTGCCGGCGCTGGAGTGCAAAGAGGCCGTCAGCCTGTTCAAAACGGGCGACGAGTGCGAGATCGACCTGGAGCGCGGCACGGTGAAAAACCTCACCGCCGGCACGTCCGCCCGCTTCGAGCCCGTCGGCGACTACATGATGAACATTTTGCAGCACGGCGGCATCAAGCCGATGATCAAAGAGGCGCTGAAAAAGGCGCAACTGTAAAATTCAAAGCCGGCACAAAAACACAAAGGCCCGAAGGCACAAAGAAATATCGTGTTTGCCATTGTATCTTTTTCCGCGGACGTGGTATAATCATTTCGTCCACAGGAAGGGACGAAATGCGTCACAGGCAACAAAAAAGGCCCCCGCTGCAACGTGGGCCCATTTGTTGCACAGCGCTTCGCAGCGCGGCGGCTCTGTTGTCGCGGAGGTGCGCTTATCTGTCGAGCCTTTTGCTGACGTAATTGGCGACGACGCCGGCAATGACAGAAAGCAGGAAGGAAACAAAGTAGTGTGCCATCAGCAACACCCCCTTTCACGTCGCAGTTTCCAGAGGGTGCGACAACAGCATGAAGTATAACATAAAATCCCCTCACAGTCTCAAGACGAGACTGCGGGGGGATTTTTTTTGCTCGGCATTGTCGGTTTTTATCGTCGATTCAGAATTTATATTCCAGTAAAAAAAACAAGCGGAGCTCTCCCCGTCTTTAAAAATCTAATGTATAATAGATACGTGTTTCAAAAAAATCCTTCCAAGGAGGAAGATTTATCATGTCTGAAAAGTCCATTAACGAAATTGCGCTTGAGCGCCATGCCGAGACGGTCGGCAAGTTTGCGATGGTGTCGAAGATGCCGGTCACGAATATGCAGGAGCTGGCTATCGCCTACACTCCCGGCGTCGCCGAGCCCTGCCGCGTGATCAACAAGCATCCCGAGGACGTGTACAAGTACACGAGCAAGAGCAACGTGGTGGCCGTCATCTCCGACGGCAGCGCCGTGCTTGGCCTGGGCAACATCGGCGCCAAGGCGGCCATCCCGGTCATGGAGGGCAAGTGCTGCCTCTTCAAGAACTTCGCCAACATCGACGCGATCCCGATCTGCATCGACACGCAGGACACCGAGGAGATCATCAACATCGTCAAG
>JAGAYQ010000460.1 GCA_017940445.1 Pyramidobacter sp.
CGCGTCACCGCCGCTTCGCGGGCGCGTCTTGAGCGCGTCGTCGCCGAGTTCGCGGCTCCGCGCGGAGCCAAGCTGACCTGCACCAAGGGCGAGGGCGACCGCGTCACGCTGCTCATGGAAGGCATCGCCTATCACGGCGCGCGTCCGCAGTGGGGATCGAATGCCGCCGCGCATCTCGTGCAGGTGCTGCGTCTTCTTGACCTCGGCGCTGAGCAGGCCGCGGCGCTGGAAAAGCTTGACCGCATGATCGGCACGCAGACCCGCGGCGAAAACCTCGGCGTCATGCTCTACGACGATCCGTCCGGCTTCACCTCGCTGTGCTGGGGCATCCTCCGCACCGAGGGGGACAAACTCGTCTTCACCATCAATTACCGCTATCCCGTCACCTTCCAGATGGAGCCCGTGCGCGACCGTCTGCTGGCCGCGCTGAAAGACAGCGGCGTCGAGATCATGGGAGATATCCGCGCCTCGCGTCCGCTGTACATGCCTGAGGACTGCGACCTTGTGCAGAAGCTGATGACCGTGTACCGTGAGGAGACCGGCGATCTTGTCTCCAAGCCCAGGTGCATCGGCGGCGGGACCTATGCCAAGGTGATGCCTAACATGCTCGCCTTCGGCAATCAGTTCGTCGGCGAGAACTGTCACATCCACGAGATCGACGAGCGGTGGAGCGTGGAGCATATCGTCTCGCACACCCGCATCATGGCCGCAGCGATCGCGTCGCTGGCCGGCGTGGAGGAATAGCGTTCATACTGTTTTTTCGTTAAAACGGCTAACGTCTTTTTAGCCGTTTTATAGCGCCTGCGGCGCGTCGAAAAACGCATGAGACGGCGTGGCGCCGGTCAGGCGCCGACTGCCGCGCCCGTTTTGGGCGCGGCCGCGCGATGAGCATTTTAATCGCGCATGAGTATCAGCACAGCAGCGCCGACGTTCTTCATGGAACGCCGGCGCTGCTGTATCAAGGCAGGAGTGGTTTATTCATGTTCGAGAGATACTGGCCCATGGCTGTCGCCGTCATATCGGCCGTTTTTTATCACATCGCTTCGAAATCGACGCCTCCGGGGACGAACGTGTTCGCCTCGCTGACGATCACCTATCTGATCGCGGCCGCTCTGTCGGCGGCTGCGTGCCTTCTTAGCGGAAGCGGGGGACTTATCGGGGGACTGCGCGGCGTGAACTGGACCGCCGTCGTTCTCGGCGCCGCGATCGTTGGGCTGGAAGCCGCGACAATCTTCATGTACAAAGTCGGCTGGAACGTCAACACCGGCTACATCGTCCGGTCGATCTTCATCGCCGCCGCGCTGCTGGCCGTCGGCTCGCTGCTGTACCGCGAAGAGCTCACCTCACCCAAGATCGCCGGCGTCGCCGTCTGCCTCGCCGGTCTGTTCCTGCTCAACCGCTAAAGGAAAAAGGATCGACGCGCGTCCGTTCCACATGGAACTGGACGCGCTTTTTCTGCGCCGCAAAAAATTTTTGAGGATTTTTCACAAAAACGAGTTCCACGTAGAACGATTTTGGTGTATGATGGAGGAAAGTTTTTTACGGAGGTGAACTCAGAGCGTGGAAAATTTGCATCTGCCGGCGCTTCAGCCGCTTGCGCAGGAGACGGAAGCGCGTCTGCGGCGCTACGGGGCGCTGCTGTGCGCCATGAATGAGCGCGTGCGGCTTGTCGGGCCCCGCGATGAGACGACGCTGTGGAACGAGCATATCGTTGACTGTCTGAACGTGCTGCCGCTGCTGCC
>JAGAYQ010000003.1 GCA_017940445.1 Pyramidobacter sp.
AACACGTGTTTCACCTGCGGCGCGGACAGGTATACGAGATCGAGGGAAAGTCGTTCTTCTGCATGGGCGGCGCGATGTCGATCGATAAAGAGTGGCACACCGAGGGCGAAAGCTGGTGGCCGGGGGAAAACATCACGACCGACGACATGAGGCGCGGCGTCGAGGCACTGGAAAAGCGCGGCAACAAGGTCGATTACGTGCTCACCCACACGCCCCCGGAGCGTGTCTTGCGCAGACTGCTCGACGTCGACTCAAGGCATGCCAAGCTGAAAGATCCCAACGCCAGGCTGCTTGACCAATTTTACGAGACGGTGAAGTTCAAAAAGTGGTTTTTCGGCCACATGCACTTTGACTCTGTGGTTTTCGGCGAGCCGAAGTTCGTGGGGCTGTTTCGGCAGATCATCAGGCTGGGAAACGCGCGCGAACTGAAAAAGATGCTGCATATCAGGAAGCTCAGCTTCTATTAAAGAGGTGACAAAAATGTCTACGACGTACACATCGTATCCCGCGTGCTTTTTCAAAGACGATAATGAGAAATGCGCTTATACCGTCATCTTTCCCAATTTGAGAGAGGGCACCTGCGGTGAAACGCTCGATGAGGCGTTTGCGATGGCGCAGAATCTGCTGGCTGGTTATATTGAAGGAGACGCTGATTAATTCACCCGCGCCCTGCAGGGACGTTTGCCGTCTGACTGCGTCGAAGCTCGTCAACATAGCACCGTTATGCCTCTTCGCTTCTCCTTGCCAGACGACGAAATTCCTCGACAGGTCATCGGACTCATTGAATCAGTGTCTCCTTAAACGCCGCGCCTTTGGGGCATAGTCGCGCCGATGATCGTGCTGGGAACTCAGATGTTGTCATCGCGCCGCGAATTCATGAACGGCGCCGATCACTGATTTTTGGTACATGACACGATCGTCTTCGGTCATGATCGGTATTTTCCAGACCTGATATTCCGTCTTGGGGACGAGCATGGATAAAACCGCTCCCGTATGCGGCTTCAGTCCAGCGCCGCGCACTTCGTCGTTGAGATCGTTGCTCATGAACGTGACACCGCCCAGTTCTTCGCTGACGAAGCGATTGAGTTCGGCGGCCAGCCTGACTTTTTCAAATGACGTTTCGGCTGCGCACAGCTGCTCGGCAAGCGTTTTGATGTGCTCACCCGCCTTACGCGTCGCGCTGCGCAGATTTCCGCTGCCTAAAGGCATCGCGTCAAAAAGGCAGATGTGGGGGATCCCTTCTTTTTCCATCGCGCGGCAGAGCGCTACGGCTATACGTTCGTGATCGACGCCCTTCTGAGCCCGCACCATCATGCGAGCCGTTTGCAGGGGATCGCACAGGTCGGGCCGATACAGTTTGCTTTCGATGATGATGCTCGGCAGTTCTGTCAGCCCAAGCTCACGCATCGCTTCCCCTTTGAGGCCGAGGGGCGTGTTGCCCTCATAATCCTCGTCGGGGCCTATGCCGCCCTCGGTAGCGTTCAGCACCATCATGACCGAGACCGGGATGCCGTCGATCTCGATGACTGTTCCCAGCACGCTGTCCAGCCGGCCGGGAAGCTGACAGTCAGTCAGAACTGCTTTCCCGCCTGAAACAGCGGCGAACGTGTCGAAGACGGCCAGTGCGCACGCGGCTTCGAGTGCGCTGGCGGCTTCCCCGGCGCCTTGACCGTACACGCGCCCCATGGCCTTCATCGCGGCCGCCTGGGGAAAAAGGGCATCGCAGCCGACGGCGCGTTCGCACAACTCGGCCTCGAAGGGCGTAAAACCGCGTCGCGCAAAAGCGCGCCCCGTGCCGCCCCCTTCTGTTTTGACGGAAACGTATCCCGTGTCCGGATCGGCGGCGGCGCTGACTATGCGTGCTGACACGTTCAGAGCCTGCCGGATCAGGCTCCCGGCAACGACAAATCCCGCCGAATCGTCCTGAACGATGGAGCCGACGCTGTGCGCATGTCCCACTCCGACATGGCCCACGATGCCCAGGAGCCCTTGTTTGCGGGATGAGAGCTGTATATCTGTCCTCATGACGATCACTCCAATCCAAAATCGATCTGTACTATCCGGCTTGGCCTGCCGGCTTTGTTGGACACTTCTTTACCGATCACCTGAACGTAACCGGCATCCATCAGTTTTGTCAGCATACGCTGGAAATTTCGCACGCTTCCACCGTACAACTGAGCGAGCTGTTTAGAAGTTGTATATTCGATGCCATACTGCCGTATCAAAGAATCTAATCGGCTGATCGCACTGGCGCTGATGCCGCTCCGTCTGGCGATCTCGGTCAAATTTCGTTCAAGCGGTTCCTTTTCTGTTTTGGGGCGGGCGGCTTCGACGATCGGACCGGCGAGGCTCATGTCTTCCCAGCACACGTACATGCAGCTGGCTCCGTATGTTCGCGCGCGCCTGAGCGCCAATTCGGCCGACCTCTTTGAATGCGCCGGCTGAAGAGCCAGCCCCACACCGGCATAAACATGCCGCACGAGGTCGATCTTGCTGATCTCCTGTAGCAGCGGCAGATAACTCAACTGTTCGGTTTCCAGCGTCATTGACGACTTTTGCGCGACGAGGTAAAAGGAACTTTCTCCCTCTTCGTAGACGGCGGCGTCTATGCTTTGGGCAAAGACATAAACGCGGTCCCGTATTTGGCTCTTGAGGCGCAGAAGCTGAAGGACGCTGCGATCGTACACCGGATGCTCCTCCAGATACTCAACGCTGATCGCGACGGTTGCCGTCGATTCGGTACCGATATGATCGAGCTTATGGCTCAACAAAAGGTATTTGACCGCGCGAATGATCGAATCAGACGATTTGCTGTTCATCATGCACGGCAGGCCGGCTTCGCGCAGAAGCCTGTACACCTTGTCGACGCCCGTGATGGCGCAGTGAGTTTCTCCGCGTTCGATGTGCTCTTTATGAAACTGAAACAGCTTTTCGACATACTTGGGCGAAAATAGCGAATGCGCGGCAAACAGGACTTTTATGTCGGAGGGGGCGTAGCCGAGCTCTTGATACGCGGCATAGACCATTCGCTGGTCGATGCTGTCAAACGTGACCCGCGTGATGTCGTATTCCTTCAAAAAGCCGGCTTTCAGCAGCGTGAACACAAGCGACAGCTTGTCGCGGGGCGGAAAACTCCACGGACATTCGGGATGTATATAGTGAACGGCGTATTCAAAAGGGAGCGTTCCGGTAAATAAGACGGCATCCAGCTTGCCCTGATTTTCGGACACGATGCGGAGCGTTTCGGTGTAATCATTATAAATCAAGGGTGTGATCGTGACAGGGATGTGCATTGAATCCACCGCCTGTTCAACTTCCCAAACGCTTTGCTGCGGACCGATCACGCCGAGGTTCATGCTCATGCCGCCTCCTTTCCTCAGCTCGATTGTATCAGGCAGAGCCTGGCGTTTCAAGAGAATGCAGGGCTCCCCCTGAGGAGAACCCTGCATTCATGATGTGTTACAAGAAAAGGGGAGTGCCGGGGCCAATCGGCAGCCCAAGCAGCATGAATACGACCAAAAGCAGGATCAAGCCAACCAACAGCGCCAACGAATACGGCAGGGTCATCGAAAGCATCGTGCCGACGCCGATGCCCTCCCGGTCTTCGGGTTTTGAATACTCCGCCATGATGCCGAGCACGATCGGGATGAAGTAGCTGACCGGGGCGATGGGATTCGTCGTCGAATCGCCGATGCGGTAACACAGCTGCGTCAGAGCCGGCGAGAATCCCATTGTGGCAAACATGGGCACGAAGATGGGGGCAAGCACCATCCATTTTTCGGAGGCGCCGGTCATGAACAGATTCAGCACGGCACACAGCAGCACAAACATCACGGCCAGCGGGATGCCCGTCAAGTTCATGCTCTTGAGGAATTCTCCGCCGCGCACGGAAAGGAGCACGGCCAGTTTGCTGTCGGCAAAGAAGCGGACGAAATAAGCTGCGGGCAGCGAAACGGCAAAGAACACCAGCGATCCGCGCAGACCGTTGCTCATTAGCGCAGGAATGTCTTTTTGGCTTTTGATCGTTTTCGCCCCTAGGCCGTACGCCAATCCGGTGAAGAAAAACGCAAAGAACAAAATGAACACGATCGAGCTGACAAACGGCGAAGACGGCAGCAGCGCGCCGGTATCCGTCCGCAAAAAGGCGTTACTCGGCACCGTCAGCGCAAGGATCAGAGCAAGGTAGGCAAGCGCCGCGATCCCGGCCCATTTCAGCCCGCGAGCCTGATCGGGCGTGATTTCCTTTGACAGTTCACGCTGAGCATCGATCTCGCCGATCGTCACAAACTTGCTCATGATCTTTTCCGTCACGAACGTGATGATCAGAGCAACCACAAATGAGGCCGCGAACATGTAGTAATAGTTGATCATAGGGTGGCTGGCCGCTTTGATGCTCATGCCGCCCGCGGCCGACTCCGTGATGCCGGCCAGCAGCACGTCGGTACCGGCGATCATGAGGTTTGCCGACCAGGCGCCGTGCGTAGCGCAGTAACCGGTCAGAAGCCCGAGGATCGGGTTGCGGCCCAGCGACGCGAACAGCGCCGCGCCGATCGTCGCCGAAAACACGATGCCGGCGTTGGAAGCGATATTGGCGCAAACGCCGACAAGCGCCAGCACGAATGTGACCATAAACGGAGGTGCGCTCATGAGCGACTTGCGCAAAACCGCATCGAACATGCCCGTATCCTGAGCGAAACCGATGGAGAGCATCATCACCATGATCAGCCCCAGCGGGGGGAAGTTTTTGTACGTGTTGACGAAGCCCATCATGTGTTTCTTGATGTAATCTCCGGTGAGCAGGCTTTTAATGGTTGCGGTCGTTTCTACAGCGCCTTTACCGGCCGCCCCTGCCGACACGTAGGTGATTTGCGTGCCGTCCAGCCAAACCGACGCGATCAGGACGAGCACGGCCATCCCCGTGAACAAGAAAAACGGATGCGGCAATTTGTTGCCGACGCGTTCAATGCCCTTCATCAGGCGGGCAAACAAACTTCTTTTTGCAGTATTTTCCATGGTCAAACGCTCCTTTCATGAGGCCAACGCTGGTGTTTCAGCGAACGGGAGACAGCACGATGCGGCGCACCAGCTCTGCCGCTTTGATAAACTCCGGGATCGTGATCTTTTCATAGAGCGCGTGCGGGTCGTTATACCCCACAGCGACGCCCACGCAGCGAAGGCCCCGCGAACAAAAATTATTCGCGTCCATCCCCCCCATGCCCATCTGGATGGAAGGCTCAACGCCCATGGCTCTCATCGCGTCCAGCAGCCGCCGCATTACGGCCTCGTCTTCATCCACGCGGAAGCCGTCATAGGCAATTTCAAACTTGATTTCGAGCCTGGCTTGTGTCTCCGAAATCCTCTTTCGGCAGTGCGACTTTACCTCTTCGAGGTACGACAGCAACCCATCTTTGTCGTGGTTTCTCAGTTCGGCCTGTATGGTGACGTGATCGCAGACGGTGCCGATGTTGCTTCCGCCGGAAATAACTCCGAAGTTGGATGTCGCCTCCGGCCCCAGGCGGCCTTCGGGAAGCCCGTCTAAGATATGCGCCGCCGCCATGATTGCGTTGACGCCGCGCTCGGGGTAGTTCCCGGCGTGCGAAGCCTTGCCCCACACGTCAAGCGTGAGCACGCCCTTATAAGGGGCGCGGCTGACGATGCGGCCCACCGCTCCTGACGTATCGAGCACATAGCCGATCTTGGAACGCAGACGCGAGCAGTCGAAATGCAGGCTGCCCTGCAAACTGATCTCTTCGCAGACAGTGAAGACCACTTCGATCGTCTGATGCGGCTGGCCACTTTCGACCGCCTGCCTGACCCCTTCGAGGATGGCTTCTACGCCCGCTAGATCGTCGGCCGCGAGGATCGTGCTCCCGTCCGACGTGATCGTGCCGGCAGCCTCGTCGACGACCGGGCATATCCCGTTGCCCGGCGGCACGCGGTCCATATGGGCGCAGAACATCAGCTCCCCGGGCAGTTCTCCCGGCAGGACGGCATAAAGGTTGCCGGCGTTTCCGCCGATCGTTTCCCCCGCCTCGTCCTCAGTGACCGAAAAACCCAGCGCTTCCAGTTTTTCTTTGAGCCGGTCCGCCATACGCCGCTCGTTTTTTGTTTCCGCGTCGATTTGCGCCAACTCGATGAATTCGTCTACCATACGATGCCGTGCCATGCGATACCTCCTCTTCGGCCCCTTTGCGAGCCGCTCCCCGTGTAGCCGCCCGCCGTCCCGTGCGTGTGTGTCGCAAATCAGCGGCAAGCGCTGTCGTCTGCCGGGGCGGCTTGGCAACTTTATTAAAAGTATATCTACTTTTGTGATGGCGGTATAGTGCCCAAAATTCTGTCGTTAATTCGACCCCGGTACAGGTTCACTCATACGGCTGCATGTGCCTCCCGCTGCCGGGAATACGCCCAGCGGCCGTTTTACTTTTGTGTTGCGCGCCGACGTGCGGGGACGGCCGCGGAACAGGCTGACGGAGCTTCATTATAAACGCTTGCCTTTTTGTCGTGCCATGATACAATGAATTTTGGCGTGGGTTGATTTTATTTTTCATTCATTTCTTAAAAAATATCTTAATCTTCGCTGGAGCAAACATTATTCAGAAGGATGGCGATACGTATGGAAGAGAAAACTACCGTTTCAGCCGGCAGTGAACCTGTCTTGGTGACGATGGAAACGGGGAAGACAGTTGACGTGAGGACGCTCAAAGCGTCGGATCACCCCAAGGCTTTGAGCCCGTCGGTGCTTTTGGTGACGGCGCTGGTGTCGTGTCTGGGCGCGATCATCGGCCTGGAGCTGATCACCCGCGTGGGCGTGAATCAGAATACGTCGATCACCGGTGCGCTGCTGGCGGTCATCCTGGGATTGATCCCGGGGCCGCTGTTCCGAGCGTTCCGCAGCGTCCATGCCCAAAACCTTGTGCAGACTTCGATCTCGGGCGCCTCATATGCGGCTGCCAACGCGATGATCCTGCCGCTGTGCATCCCTGTCCTGCTGGGCAAACCGGAACTGGTCTATCCCACGCTGATCGGCGTGACGCTAGCAACGGTCATCGACGGGTACCTGATCTACCGGGTCTTCGACTCGCCGATGTTCGTCGCTACGAATCCGTTCCCCTCGGGCATCGCCACGTCGGAGACGATCCTGGCGCTGGCCAATCGCGGCAAGCGCTCGTTGCTGCTGTTCGTCGGCATTGCCGCCGGCGCCTGGGGAAAGAGCATGGGGATCTCGATGGATCTTTTCGGCGTTTCGTGGTTTGGCAATATCGTCGCCATGCTGGCCTTCGCGCTCGGAAGCATTGTCAAGGGCAGCGCCATCCCGGCGTGGAAGGCTTCGCTCGGCGGCGCGTCGCCCGTGATGATCACCTATCTGCCGCATGGGATCATGGTCGGCGCGGGGCTTGTTTCGCTGCTCCAGGCTGCTGTCGTGCTCAAAAAGCGTCACAGCGCCGATACCGACACCGAGAACTGCTCTGTCGAAGCCGGCACGATGCGCCGGGTGTTGTTCGGTGGCTTTGCCGCTTATCTTGTCGTGGCCGTGCTCCTGGCCGTGATCACCGGCATTTACACGCAGATGTCGACGGCGATGCTGGCGGCGTGGATCGTCTTTGCAGCCTTTGCCGCCATCGCTTCCGAGCTGGTCTGCGGACTTTCTGCCATGCATTCCGGCTGGTTCCCCGCCATGGCAACGGCGCTCATCTTCCTGATGATCGGCGTCATCATGGGCTTCCCGGAGACGGCGCTTGGCATCCTTGTTGCCTACACCGCCGCGACCGGTCCCGCGTTTACCGATATGGCCACCGACCTGAAAGCCGGCTGGATCCTCAGAGGACGCGGCTCTAATCCGGAGTTTGAGATGGCCGGGCGCCGTCAGCAGTTCATCAGCGAGCTGGTTGGCTACGCCGTGGCGGTGGGTATGGTCGCGCTGATGGCTAACAGGTACTTCAGTCAGAACCTGTTCGTGCCGACGGCGAAGACGTATATCGCCACGATCAAGGCCGGCGCCAATTCAGAAATCGCCAAGTGGCTGCTGATCTGGGCCGTGCCGGGCGCGATCGTGCAGTTCTTCGGCGGACACCGTCAACTGGGCATCCTGTTCGCCACTGGGCTTTTGGTCGGCAACACGAAAAACGGCCTGACCGTGCTCGCCGCTTTGGCGATCCGCTACGTCCTCGTCAGCTGGAAGAAGAAGCAGGCGCAGGATCTGCTCTACATCCTGGGCGCTGGCTGCATCGCCGGTTCCGCGCTGTATAGCTTCTTCACGTCCACGCTGAAACTGGCGCATGTGCGGAAAAAATAAAGGAGGCAGGCATCCATGTCGCTGTTATACACCATGAAAGCCGCTGAGCTGCTCGATTCGCCCGCCGTAAACGGGCAGGCTGTCAAAGACGCGTTGATCGAAGCGGGCGTGCCGGCAGAGCAGATCGTCGTGAAGACGGTGCAGGGGCCGAAGGGCTTTACCGATTTCGTCAAGGTGTGGTTTTGGGGAATGCGGGGCAAGCACAGCGGCGGCAGCGCCCCGACG
>JAGAYQ010000461.1 GCA_017940445.1 Pyramidobacter sp.
ATGCGGCGGAGATCGGAGCGTGATTCCATGGATGAATACAAAGATTCTTTTGAGGAGCAGGAACCCGTTCGGGTCCGCACCAAAGAAGAGACCGACAAGAAATGCCCGATGTGCGACGGGGTCATGGAGTTCGATCCCGCCACGGGCGGACTGAAATGCCCCTACTGCGGGCACGAGATCGCCATCGAAAGCGGAGCCGCCGCAGCCGAGATCGACTTTGACCGTGCCGAAGACCTGGCCAGTCACGACTGGGGCGTGGCCAAAAAGCGCGTCATCTGCGAGTCGTGCGGCGCTGAAACGATCTACGACGCGCTGGAGACGGCCAATGAGTGTCCCTACTGCGGATCCAACCAGGTGATGGAGACGCACGACGACGACACGATGGCTCCCGGCGGCGTGTGTCCGTTCAAGATCGACAAGCAGACGGCGGGCGAGAACTTTAAAAAGTGGCTGAGCGGCAAGTGGTTCTGCCCCAGCCTCGCCAAGGAAAAAGCCAGGCCCGGCGCGTTTCACGGCGTCTATCTGCCCTACTGGACGTTCGACACGCAGACGTATTCGCAGTACACGGGCCGCTACGGCATCGACCGCCGGGTCCGCGAGTACGTCAACGGCCGCGAGCAGATCCGCGTCGTCACCGACTGGTACTGGACTTCGGGCGACTACCAGGAGTTCATCAACGATCAGCTCGTGATCGGCACGACGCGGCACGACGCCTCGATCCTGCGCGAGATCGAACCGTTCGACACGGAGGGCAACGTCGCCTACAAGCCGCAGTATCTGGCCGGCTTCGCCGCGGAGCGCTATTCCGTAGGGCTGAAAGAAGGCTGGGAACACGGCAGAAGCGACATCACCCGCCATCTCGAAGCTCAGATCTCCAGCAAGATCCGCTGGGAGCACCACGCCGATCACGTATCGGGCGTCGACGTGCGCACGGCCTACGATGACCTGCGCTTCAAGTACCTGCTGCTGCCCGTGTGGCTGTCGTCGTTCAAGTACAACGACAAGGTCTACAACTTCATGGTCAACGGCCAGACGGGACGCGTGGGCGGCAAGTCGCCCGTTTCGCCGTGGCGCGTGGCCGCGGCCGTGGCGATCACCACGGGCATCATCGGCAGTGCCTGGTACTTCCTCACCGCGCAGCCGCAGCCTTCACCGGCGGTGGAGTATCAGTACCCGGTGCGCCGCCAGCAGTCACAGATCCCCGTCGGTTCGTACGGCCACATCTATGTCATTCCTGCGCAGCCCGCGCAGCGATATTAGGGAAACGCTGATAAAATACGTCATCTCCTTCGAAACGCTGTCCGAGGGGCTCCTCCAACGTACGGGAGTACGCCTCCGGAGCCCCTTGCGGACAGGTTTCTTCGGATCTGACGCATTTTCTCAGGTTTCCTGCACGCTGGTCACATTCTGCATAAGAGGATAAAATCTGCGTTTCCTTAATGAGATATGAACCGGGCCGGTTTCGCGAGTGTCGCGAAGCCGGCCCGTTTTTTGCATTATTCAGTTACAGGTTCGCGGCTAGTCTTCCAGCACAGAGACGGTGACTTTGTGCGTCTTTCCCGCGGCGTGCTCGTCCTTGGTGGCGCGGATCATGCCGTAGATGGTCTTGGGCTCGCTGCGGTCCCAGGCGATGCCCTGGCCGCGGATGTCGAGCGGGATGATCTCAACGAGGTCGATCACCGATCCCATTTCGGGGATGCGGCACTTGTACACTTCCTTGGGGTCGTGACCGGAGAGGTAGAGGTATCCGTCAGGTCCCCACGAGCCGCCGGAATTGCTCATGTCCTCAAGGCGTTCGAGGATGGCCTTGGGCAGCACCCAGGCTTCCTGCCACTGCCAGTTTTTGTCGAACTTGACGATCGTCGTGCAGGCTTTGTAGCCATAGGGCGAGCCGCCGGGGCCATAGGGCTTTTCGTAGTTGGCGAACGCCGACCACCAGTAGCCGTCATGCCAGTCGAGCCAGGTCAGAGAGCCCCAGTGGATGCCGAAGCTGTGGGTGGCGACGTGCTTCATCGTAGCAACGTCCCACACTTCGACAGAGCTCGTCATCGGCCACTCGGGATAGTTGGAATGGGCACAGTACATCTTTCCGTCCATCACCATGCCGCTGTCGAGGTGCTTGATCTGCCCGTCCTTGGGGCCTTCCCATTTGGCGACGAGCTTGCCGGTGTGCTTTTCATACTTGGCGATCACGCGGTTGTTGATGGCGTAGAAGTGGTCTTTATCGACGCAGACCGCCTGATTCGCCTCCGGCACGCTGAACTCTTCGACTTTCCTGAACGCCGCTGCCTCCGCAGGCCTGACTGAAAGAAGGACCGCACACGCCGCCATACTGACCAGCAATTTCTTCATCACAAGCACCTCCTCAGATTTTTGTTGCTTAGCCAAATTTTAGCACTATCATTTATATTTGCAATAACGAGTTTGTAAAATTACCGACTCTTCTTTATACACAAAACGGCAAGCCGCGGCGCGTTCGCGCGGCTTGCCGTTTTGTCTTTTCGTCCGCCGCTGAAAGCTCTGAGGCTCTATGACTCGCGTTTCGCTTCGGGGCGCAGACCGCGTTCCGTGGCCACTTTTCAAACTGAATGCAAGAGTGGCAGAGTAAAAGCAAGAGCCTTGCAATAAGTTTGAAGCAGGGGCAAAGCTAACATAACGACACCCTCTGCAAAGTTGACGTATAGGATTCACTCCAGTTGTAAATACGTTTATTTGCTGTTATTTTTCAGTCTTGCATTTACTCAGCTGCCGTCAAAAAGGTACAACAAAGCTGCCCTGATGTAAAAGCTCTTTTTTACACCAGAGTTAATGCAACAGTCAGCAAAAGTAATTGTCTATCGAATATCGAGCTTATTTTTTAAGCAGCTTAGGATTCATAATGATCTTTGTGTCAGGAATGATCTCCTGTCTGAGAAAATGCAAGACTTCTTCGCCGTACAGCGAGACGAACATCTGAGCCGGAGAACGTCCGTTCAACGAAGCACGGGAATATGAGTTGAGATGGGACATCACCAAATCGACCTCTTTTTGCGTAAGACGGTCGAATGAAGAGCCTTTAGGCAGGATCCGTCTGAGTAACGTGTGATTGTTCTCAACCTTTCCCTTTTCGTACGGCGCGGACGGCTCACAGTAGAAAATTCGAGTTCGCGGCGTCCCGTCGCCTCTAGTCTCGATAGCAAGCGGATTCGAAAACTCAGAACCGTTGTCGGTCAGCAGGACAGAGAACATCGCTCTGAAACGTTTGCCCCCAAGAGTTTCTTCGAGCCAGTTGAAACACTCAGTTACAGACGCGGCAGTGTTGCGTTCGCGCAGGAAAGCAAGCATAAAATTGCAGTTCGTTAACAGCATTGTCAGGAGCACCTTGCCGCCCTTAGCGCCAAGGACAGAGTCAATTTGCACGACAGGGACATCCGGATGCTCCGAGATGAAGTGCAGGTAATCGCTATAGGAACGCCCAGACAAACAATTACGATCGATCTTCAACTCCTTTTTCTCTCCTTTTCTAGGCTTCAACCTGCACTTGAGAGGCATATCAATATTCCGCGCGCTGAGGACGCCGGCATCGACAAGACGTCGCACAGTCGCTTCGGAACACATGAGAAAATCCTTCTGAGTACGAACGATCGCTCCCACGGATTGTCCCTGCCTGATCAAAGGCGAAACAAGCTCGTCAATCGCCAGCAGCTCTTCTCCGGAAAAATTGACCCCCTGCCGCGCAACGTGCAGAAGATCTTCGTATTCATCCTGAGCGTCAAGAGCTTTATAGAGCGATTTTTCCAGTGTACAAAAACGCCGCTGCTTGCAACCGTTACAGACATGAGGCGAAGAATCAAGCAACGTACAGCGCTCCTCCTCAAAATCAGGACAGACGGAACAGCACAATTTGCACAGAGAACACTTCCTGCTGCAAGCCGGGTTCAAATCACACAGGTTGCGGTGATCGCATTTTTTTCGATGCAGGCAACTGTTGAATGGCCGGCCAAAAGCGCCCGACTGAACCCTGGCCGTATGCTTTCTGATCTCTCGCAGGACAGTGCTTGTAGACTTGCCGAGCGAACGTGCGATTTGCCCGAGAGAACGCCGTTCTTCCAGGCCGAGTTCGATTTGTTTCCGTTCCGAAAGCGTCAAGTGAGTTTTCCCTTTGATCATGAAGACCACACTCCTTATGTATGGTGGATTTCATGATAAGGACAAGCTCATTTTGCTTTCAGAGAAAATGCAAGTCTGCATCAGTCAAATTAAATGCAATGACTGTGCCGTCGGGGTGATGCATTTACTTTGGTGGTTGGCCCCGCGGCTTTTTTACGGTGCAAAGGCGCGCATCATGCTCAGAGACGCGCTGAAAATGATAGAATGTGGATTTATCTGAACCATGAAGGAGAATCCCGCACAATGTTCCGAACGAAAATCACCGCGGCGCTGGCGCTGCTGCTTGCCGTCGCCGCGATCTCGTCCGCGCGGGCCGATGTGCCCCGCGGCATGGTGCTGGGCGAGCTGATGCGCGTCCTTGATCTGCCGTTCAAGACCGGCCGCACCTTCACCGACGTGTACGAAGACACGCCCTATGCGCAGGCGCTCGAATCGGCGCTGTCGCTCGGCATCCTCTACCCCGCCGAGGACTTCGAGCCCGAGATCCCCTGCACCAACGCCGAGACGCTGATGTTCGCGCTCCAGGCCATGGGCTTCCGCCACGAGGCCGACACCGCGCGCTGGGCCGTACCCCGCCGCGACAAAAAGGAGCTGCCCCGCCACGTCGCCGGCTACGTCTCCGTCGCCACAACGATGAAGCCTGCCGCCCCCGCCTCCGTCACTGACGATCCCTGGGGCACGACGAACGAGGCGCAGCTCTCGGCCGTGCTGCGCTGGGCCGAGATGTGCCGCCGCGGCGCCGTCTGGGATTACGTGATCGAGCGTCCCGAAGGCACGCTGCGCCTCCACCGCGAGAACGTCGGCCGCCCGCCCAAGGGCTGGCGCGTGCAGCTGGGCGTGTTCGGCACAGAGGAGCAGGCCGCCGAATTCGCCCACAGGAAGACGACGCCTGACTGTCCTCTCAGCGTCGAGGCCGTCGACACCAGCTACGCCGTCGTCACGCCGCTCGTTTCCAGCAGCTTCGACGCCTGGGCGACGGCGCAGAAGCTGAACTCCCATGATTTCTCGGCCGTCGTCCAGCCTGAGGCCGGCGACAGCGAGGCCCTCTTCTGGGCTTCGTTCATCCCCGCCGATCCCGGCACCGCTCAGGTGCGCATGAACCGCCTCGACAGCGCCTCCGCGCTCGGCCGCCTGAGCGACATCGCCAAGCGCGGCAAGGCCATCGCCGCCATGAACGCCGGCTACTTCGCCGGCTACGGCCCCATCGGCACCATCTTCTCAGGCGGACTGCCCGTCACGCTGCCCTATCACAACCGCTCCATGGCCGCCTGGGACAAGAAGGGCCGGATGCACTTCGGCGGCGGCGAGTACCGTGTGCGCATGTCCGTTAACGGCGGGCCGCTCTTCCCCGTGCTCATCAACGCCACCGTCGAGTACGGCGGCACCGGCATCATCACCCCGGCGCTGGGGCGCTCCGAGCGCCGCGCCGGCAACAACGGCGTCATCGCCCGCGTTAAAAACGGCCGCATCACCGAAGCCGTGCCGGGGCTCCAGTTCCACCGCGACATGGAGCCCGACGAGTGGCTGATCGTCACGCGTGATCCCGACCTGGAGCTCAAAGCCGGCGACCGCGTGCGGCTGGAGCCGCAGTGGCGAGAAGATCCTCCCTTCGCCGTCGAGACCGCCGTGCAGGCCGGCCCGCTGCTCTACGCTCCCGGACACAAGTTCTGGGACGAGATGCTGAGCGTGAGCATCCTCACGATGCGCCATCCGCGCACGCTCATCGGCTCGGACGGCAAGCGCATGGTGTGGATCGTCGCCGACGGCCGCTCATCGTGGCACAGCCGCGGCCTCACCCTGAGCGAAGCGTCGGCGCTGGGCCGCAGGCTGGGACTGACCAGCCTGCTCAACCTCGACGGCGGCGGCTCGACCGAGATGGTCTTCGACGGCCACGTCGTCAACCGCCTCTCCGACGGCCGCGAGCGTAAAATGCCCTATGGCCTGATCGTGCCGAAAAAGTAGAGGAAACGCTGGTCACATTCTGCATAATGGGCCCCAATCAGCGTTTCCTTAATGAGATATGAACCGGCCCGGCTTCGCGAGCATCGCGAGGCCGCGCCCCAACGGGCGCGGCAGTCGGCGCAAAACCGGCGCCACGCCGTCTCATACAGTTTTCGACGCGCCTGACGGCGCTATAAAACGGCTAATAGATCGTTAGCCGTTTTAACGAAAACTAGTATGAGAGACGGATGGCGTTTGAAAAACGTGACCGGCTCGCATTATCAGTACGTCCATGGGACAAAGCCCGGCAAGGTGACGATCCCCAATCACCCAGGAGACCTTGATCCCAGGACCGCAAAATCCGTCCTGCGGCAGGCCGGGATTTCATTCCCCGGCCAGAAAGACAGATGAATCGAGAGGAGGCATCCCTATGAACCTTATTTATCCTGCCTGCTTCTATCCCTGCGCTGAAACAAAAGGAGCTTATACGGTCGTCGTGCCTGATCTGCCCGGCTGCGTGACGCAGGGACGCGACCTTGCCGAGGCTATTTTTCTTGCGCAGGACGCAGCTTCCGGGTGGGTGTTCGACGAACTTGAAGAAGGCCGTCCCGCTCCGGCCGCCAGCCAGATGAAAGACGTGCGCGCCGACGAATATGAAAACGGCTTTGTCAGCCTGATCGTGCTTGACATGGACACTTACGCCGAGAAGTACGGCAAAAAGGCCGTGCGCAAGAACGTCACGCTCCCAGCCTGGCTGAACGCAACGGCGGAAGCGCGTCACATCAACTTCTCTCAGGTGCTTCAGGAAGCCCTGATGGAGAAAGTCCGGGAAGGATGAACCGTTCCGAACAGCCTCGGTTCATCGCTCCACAGCCATGGTCCAGATACACAAAACGGCAAGCCGCAGCGCGTTCGCGCGGCTTGCCGTTTTGTCTTTTCGTCCGCCGCTGAAAGCTCTGAGGCTCTATGACTCGCGTTTCGCTTCGGGGCGCAGACCGCGTTCCCTGAGGGGGTGGAACGCGTGGGAGAGCTGCGGCCGCTCGAAGGCCGGCGGGCGGGGATGGAGCGGCGGGGCATAAAAAACGCTCCCGGCCGTTTGAGTTCATTGTATCCCCGGCCGGGAGCGATGTAAAATTCTGTTTTCTGATGAACGATAAGTTTTAGTTATCTTCGTTTGAGCTTCAGCGTGATCCTGCCTTGCCGAGGGCGCCTGCCAGGCGGCTGATCTCGCGCTCCAGCTCGGGGGCCTTGGCCGACGAGCGTTTCCAGACGAAGCCCGTTTTCAGCGCCATGGGCTCGGCCAGAGGGATCTCGGCGATCTGAGGCCAGGCACTCGCCAGTCCGCGGCAGAGGAAGGCCGCAGCGGCGCCTTCGCCGACGAACTCGAGCACGGAGAAGATCTGCGCGGCGTAGCAGACGATGCGCGGGGTCTGCTCCTGACGCCGGAAGTAGTCGAGGACGAGGCTGGTGAAGTAGAATTTGTCGTCGAACAGGGCCAGAGGCGTGCCGGCGATCTGCGCGGCGCTTTCGATGCGCTCGGCACCGGCCAGCGGCGAAGTTTCGTGCACGCAGAAGACGACTTCCTTGCTATCCAGTCCGATCACGCCGTACTCATCGGCAGGCAGGTCGTCGACGGGCATGAGGGCGAAGTCGAGCAGATTTTCGTCGAGCATGTGCAAAAGCCGCGGCCGTCCGCCTTCGACGAGGTGGACGCTGAGGCCGCCGCCTTCGCCGTCGAGCGTGCGGTACAGCTTCTGCGTGATGCCCGCGCCGGCCATGGGCGTGGAACCGAAGCGCAGCACGGCGGAACCGAGGCGCTTGCGCTCGGCCATGGTCTCGACGATGGCGTCGCTCTGTCCCAGCAGGGCGCGTCCCTCGCGGTAGAGGTATTCGCCGTCAGGCGTGAGGACGAAGCCGCGCTCGTTGCGGTCGAGCAGGGCCATGCCGAACTCGTTCTCCAGCGCCTGGATGGCGAGGGAGACGGAAGGCTGCGAGACGTGCAGCGCCTCTGCTGCGCGCGTGATGTTCTTGTACCGGCAGGCGGCGCAGAAGTACTGGAGCTGAAAAAACTTCATCGTTCAACAGCGGTGCGTTAGGCCGCCGCCGCGGAGCGCTCCATCGCCGTGTTGCGGAAGTAGAGCATCATGTCGGTGCAGACCATGCAGACGTTGATGAAGTAGAGCGTAATCACGCTCCAGTGAGCGCCGGTGAGCAGGCACTTGCCGATGCCGGCAGCATAGCCGACGACGATGACGGCGAGGAAGACGACGGACTTGCCCTTGCTGCTGTGCGACGTCCACGACTTGTAGATGGAAATGGGCCACGCGGCCCCGAAGCAGACGAGCATGGTGATCTCAAGAAGCGATTTCAGAAACATGGTGAGTCAATTCCTTTCAGGAAAAATCAATTATTTTGAACGGAGCTCAGCACTACGCGCCGCAGTTCATCAGCAGGGAAACGATCGACATCACCACGGCGACGCCGATAAGGGCGGTCAGTCCGGCAGCGATGACGCTGGCAAAAACAGTCTTGTTCATACACATCCACTCCTTTTTCTTTGCTGCCGGCGAAATAATTCCCGGTCAGCGCGCGTATTGTAGCGCCGACCGGGAACGCCTGTAAAATATCCGTTGTTAATGTACGATAACCGTGGTTTATGACGCGCCGCCCAGCTGAGACGCCAGGCTGCGGATCACGGGCTCCAGCTCCGCGGCGCGGGCGTCCTTTTTCCAGACGAAGCCCAGCTTCAGCGAGATCGGCTCGCGCAGCGGGATGGCGACGATGTCGGCAAACTCGGCGGCCGCGTCGCGATTGAGGAACGCCGACGCCGTGCCGCTGCGCACGAACTGGATAACGGTGAAGATCTGCGCGGCCCGGGCGATGATGTTCGGCTCCAGCCCTTCCTTTTTGAAAAAGTCATGCAGCAGCCCGGCCAGATAGAACTCGTCGCTGAAGAAGGCCAGCGGCTCGCCGCCGATCTGCGCCGCGCTGTCGATCGCCTCCAGCTGCGCCAGCGGCGACGACGGATGCACGCAGAAGACGATCTCGCTGTCGCGCAGGTCGATGCAGCCGTACTTGTCGGGCGGCAGCTCGCGCGTGGCGACGAAGGCAAAGTCGATCAGGCCGTCGTCGAGCAGCTGAAGCAGCCGCGGCCGCCCGCCCTCGACGAGGTTGACGCTCAGCGGCGACCGGCCGGCCCCCAGCGCCCGGAACAGATCCTGCGTAAAGCCGGCGCCGGCCATCGGCGTGGAACCGAAGCGCAGCGACGCGGCGCCCAGGCGGCGGCGCTCCTCCATCGCCCCGGCCAGCAGATCGGTGCGGCTGAGGATGGCGCGCGCCTCGCGGCAGAAGAACTCGCCGTCGGGCGTGAGGACGAAGCCGCGCTCGCCCCGGTCGAGCAGACGCACGCCGAACTCGTTCTCCAGCGCCTGGATCGCCATCGACACCGCCGGCTGCGACACATGCAGCGCCTCTGCCGCGCGCGTGACGCTGCGATACGC
>JAGAYQ010000462.1 GCA_017940445.1 Pyramidobacter sp.
CGTTGACCGTGTCGTCGGTGATCTCGTTCAGGATCTCGACTTTATAAGGGTCTTTGCGCTCGGTAAAGAGCTCAATGGCTTTCTCGCGCGCGATGCGTTCGCGGCGCAGAGGCACGGAGCGCTTGGCGATCTTGTGCATCTCTTTCTCGATCTTGGGAAGATCACTCTCGGAGATGGGCTCGGGGAACTGGATGTCGTAATAGAATCCGTCCTTGATGGTGGGACCGATAGCAACGACAGCGCCGGGATAGAGGTGGCACACGGCTTCGGCAAGCAGGTGAGCCGTGCTGTGGCGGACGATGTCAAGTCCTTCATCCGACTCGGGAACGACAGGAGCGACGACCGCATCGTGATCAACGACGACGTCGAGGTCGACGGGCTTGCCGTCGACAAGCGCGGCGATCGCGCCTTTGCCCAGTTTCCACGCGGCCAGCACGTCGCCGGCCTTGAGCGCTTCACTTTCCAGCATCTGGCCCTCAGGGCCGCTGTATTTGAACATGATGAAATTTCCTCCTTCGCCTGAACGCATACGGGACGTTCAGCGCGTTTTCAATATTTTTATACGCCGGTGTGGCCGAAACCGCCTTCGCCGCGTTCGCTTTCTGCGAGCGACTCAGCGGGCTGCCACACGGCGCGCGCAACGGGAGCGACGATCATCTGCGCGATGCGGTCGCCCTTGCTGATGACAAACGGTTCTTTGCCCAGGTTGATCAGGATCACGCGGATCTCGCCGCGATAATCGGCGTCGATCGTGCCGGGCGCATTAGGGACGGAGATAGCGTGTTTGAGCGCCAGACCGCTGCGGGGGCGTATCTGCGCCTCAAAGCCGTCGGGCAGCTCGATATGAAGTCCCGTGCCCACCCCGGCGGTTTCACCGGGGTTCAGCACCAGTCCTTCGTTTGCTCGCAGATCCATCCCCGCCGATTGCGGCGTGGCATATTCGGGCAGCTGGATTTCCGGACTGTCCCGAAGGATCTTCACGGTGACGTTCATGAGCGTCAGTCGTTTCTGTATGGTCTAACGGCGGTCGCGGCGCGAGCCGAAACGGTCTCCGCCTTCACGGCGGGGGCCGCGGTCGCCGTCACGGCGCGGGGGCAGCGATGCGGGAGGCAGGGCGGCGATCATCCGATCGCGATCCTCTTCAGCAGCCATGTACTGAGTCAGGCCGGCCTTCTCGATCAGAGCGGGATCGGCCAGCAGACGGCGGCGGGAGAGATTGATGCGGTTCTGGTCGTCGATCTCCTTGACCATGACGGTCACATGATCGCCGGGCTTGAAGACGTCTTCGATCTTGCCGATGTGACGAGTGCTGACCTCGCTGATGTGCAGCAGGCCTTCCTTGCCGGGCAGCACTTCGACGAAGGCGCCGAAGGCCATCAGGCGGGTAACGGTACCGTAGAAGGCTTCGCCGGCTTCGACTTCGCGGACGATGTCGTGGATCATCTGGCGGGCTTTCTCAACGCTGTCGGGCGACACGGCGGAGATGTAGACGCTGCCGTCGTCTTCGACATTGATCTTGGCGCCGCTCTCCTGGACGATGTTGCGGATGACCTTGCCGCCAGGTCCGATCACGTCGCGGATCTTGTCGGGATCGATGTTCATCGTGAAGATGCGGGGCGCGTTGGGAGACAGCGGCGCAGGAGCGGGGATGCAGGCTTCCATCGTGTCGAGGATCTGCATACGGGCCTGATGCGCCTGTGCCAGAGCGCGGGAAAGCACTTCGCGGGTGATGCCGCCGGCCTTGTTGTCCATCTGCAGGGCCGTCACACCGTCGCGGGTGCCGGCGACTTTAAAGTCCATGTCGCCGTAGTGGTCTTCGAGGCCCTGAATGTCGGTAAGGATGACCATGTCGTCGCCCTCTTTGATGAGGCCCATGGCGATGCCGGCCACATGCTTTTTCATCGGCACGCCAGCGGCCATCAGCGAAAGGCTGCCGCCGCAGATCGAAGCCTGCGAGCTGGAACCGTTCGACTCCATGATGTCGGAGACAACGCGGACGACATAGGGGAATTCTTCTTCGGAAGGAACTAGCGGAGCCAAGGCGCGCTCTGCGAGCGCACCGTGACCGATCTCGCGGCGGCCGGGGCCGCGCATGGGCTTGATCTCGCCCACGGAATAGGGCGGGAAGTTGTAATGCAGCAGGAAACGCTTGTTGGGCTCGTTGAGCTTGAGGCCGTCCATGAGCTGGTCGTCCTCGCCCAGCATCCCCAGCGTGGTGACGACAAGGGCCTGGGTCTCGCCGCGGGTGAACAGGGCCGAACCGTGGACACGGGGCAGCACATTGACTTCGCAGGACAGCGGACGGATCTCGTCGGTGGCGCGGCCGTCGGCGCGAACCTTGTCGCGAGCCGTGATGGTGCGCATCGTGTGCTTGACAAGGTTCTCGACAACACCGGCAATGTACGCATCAGCGTCGGCATAGGTATCGGCAAAGTGCTCTACCGCCTTGGCGACAAGAGCGGAAATCGCCGCGCCGCGCTCCTTCTTGCCGTGGATCATGACGGCTTTGGCCGTCTCGTCGGCAAGGCTGGCCGCGACCCAGCTGTCGATCTCTTCAAACTTCTCAGGCGCGGGCAGGACGGCCTTGGGCTGTCCGATCTCTTCGCGCACCTGCAGCTGGAAGGCGACGATCTTCTTGATCTCTTCCTGAGCGACCGTCAGCGCCTCGACGAGCAGATCCTCGGAAACTTCCTTGGCGCCGGCTTCAACCATCGTGATGCCGCCGGCGTGACCGGCAACAGTGAGGTCGAGCGTGCTCTCAGCCATCTGCTCTTCTGTCGGATTGACAACGAGTGAGCCGTTGATGCAGCCCATGCGCACAGCGCCCACAGGACCATTCCAGGGAATGTTGGAGATGGTCAGCGCCATCGACGCAGCGTTGATGGCGAGGATGTTGGCCGGATGCAGCTGATCGACGGAAAGCACCGTGGCAACGACATGGACGTCGTTGCGCATAGAGTCGTCAAACAGCGAGCGGATCGAGCGGTCGACCACGCGCGCACTCAGGATCGCCGTCTGCGAGGGACGGCCCTCGCGCTTGATGTAGCCGCCGGGGATCTTTCCGGCAGCATAGTAGCGTTCTTCAAAATCCACCAGCAGCGGGAAGAAATCCAGTCCCGCGCGGGGCTTGTCGGACATGCAGACAGTTGTGAGCACCGTGGTCTCACCGTGCTGCGCGACGATAGCCGCGCCCGCCTGCTTGGCGATCTTGCCGGTCTTAAAGACCAGGTCGGTCCCGCCAACGTTCAAAGTATACGTCTTTTCCATGTGAAAGACTCCTCCTCATATTCTTCGATTTCGATGAGCAATAGCGTTAGAATATCACAAAATCGTGAAAAATGAGAGACAAAATTCATGTTTCATCGTATTTTTTTCATTCACCGCTAAAAAATAGGTATAAAAAACGAGAGAATCCCGCACAGCAGGATTCTCTCGTTCGTCCCGAAAGCTAGTGGCGCAGGCCGAGGCTCTCGATCAGCGTCTTGTAGCGGCCGAAATCCTTGGCGCTGAGGTAGCGCAGGAGCTTGCGGCGCTTGCCGACGAGGGACAGAAGGCCCTTCTTGGAATGGTAATCGTGGATGTGAACCTTCAGGTGCTCGGTCAGGTCGCGAATGCGCTTGGTAAGCACAGCGATCTGCACTTCAGGCGAACCGGTGTCGCCCTCGTGAACGCGGTACTGCTCGATGATCTCCGTCTTGACACTCTTTTCCAGCATTTCACTTCACCTCATGGGGCAAGATTCCTGAAACAGCGAAGTCCGCGCGCCTTTCGGCGCTCCATGGGAATGACCGAAAGCGACAGTTATCGGGAACATCGGAGTAACAGGTCGACGTGAATTGTATCACCCGCCAGCGCAAAGCGCAAGCGTTTTTATCGGTCCGGTCCGTCCTGCGTTTTTTGGGCGATATGAAAATATAAAATCCGCATCTGAGCTCTGGTATTTTACAAAAAACACGGTAGAATATATATTATAGAACTAAGGCGCAACTTACCTATAAAGGAGAACGCGATCTACATGACACTCGAAGAACTCATGCCGCGCATCAGCGGCGACAAAGCGGCCTCGTACTATATTGCCAGCGTGCTGCGCGAGGCAATCTACCGCGGTATTCTGCATGACGGCGAACAGCTTTTGCAGAATCAGCTCGCCGCCCGCATGGGCGTTTCCCCTATTCCCCTGCGTGAGGCGCTCAAGCAGCTTGAGATCGAGGGACTAGTCGAGTTCCGCGGCCGCCGCGGCGCCATCGTCTCCGGCCTCACGCTCGAAGATGCCCGCGAGATCTACGACATGCTCACCTGGCTGGAAACAGGCGTGATGAAGATCGCCTTTGACCAGATCTCCAACGCGCTGATCCAGGAGCAGGAAAAGCGCCTCTCCGAAATGGAAACAGAAGAAGATCCGATCAAGTGGCGCGACCTGAACACGCTGTTCCACACGTCGCTGTACGAGCCGGCCGACCGGCCCATGACGATCGATTCGATCATCAAGCTGCACCATCAGGTGGACCGCTACATCCGCAATCACCTCAGCTCGATGCGCAAGGAATCTGAAGCGCAGCACCGCGAGATCCTCGAAGGTGTAAAAGCGCACGACCTTCCCCGCACGATCAAGGCCCTCGAAAGCCATCTGCTCAACACATCAAAGGACCTTCAGGCCTACATGCGCCACCACCCCAGCGACGTGCGCGAGTGATCCTCCATTCTTCCCACGGATCAAACCGCTAACGATGTATTTGCAAAGGCCTTCCCGCCTGGCACCTTTGACCGGTGCTTTTTTCGGACGTGACGCCTGATCACAAAAAACGCAGACGTATCATTGCGCTAAAAAGCAATGATACGTCTGCGTTTTTGTAAAGATCGGGTCAAACGCTTTCACGGCCGGAAAGCAGCTTTCTGGCGTGGGCAAGGGCTTCCTGGTCACCGCTGCGGCCGGAGAGCATGCGCGCGATCTCACGGGCGCGTTCCTCTCCCTCCACCTTTGTCACCGTCGAAAGGTCGCCGCTGCGCTCAACTTTGTAATGCTGATCCGCCATCGCGGCAATGCTGGCCTCGTGCGTGATAAGGATGACCTGAACGTGATCGGCCAGCTCGCGCAGCTTGAGCCCCGTCAGGTACGCCGCCCGTCCGCCCAGCCCGGCTTCCACTTCGTCAAAGACGACAGTGGGGGCGATCAGCTCGTCAGGCACCGACACCTGGATCGCCAGCAGGATGCGGCTGAGCTCGCCGCCGGATGCTGCTTTGGCGACGGGGATCTCCTGTTCGCCGCGCAGAAGGACAAAATCCACCTTCTCGGCGCCTGTCGAGCGCAGCTTGGTCGTCTCGGTGACGCGGACGCGAAACTGCGAATGCTCCATCGCCAGATCGGCAAGGTTCTTCGTGACACGGGCCTGAAGCTGTTCTGCCGCGGCCGTGCGCAGCTCAAGGAGCGTTTTTGCCTCGCGGGCAAGCGCTTTTTTGGCTTCGCCGGCCTTCTCCGTCAGCTCGGCCTGAACTTTAGCGCACTCGCCCAGCCAGCGCAGCTCTTCCTCGCCCGTGCGCCAGAAATCGAGCAGTTCGGCCAGCGTCGCAGCCTTAGCAGCGCGCTTGCACTTGCGGATCTGTCCGATCGTCGTCTCAAGTTCGTCGAGCTCCGCTTCAAGATTCTCGATCCGTTCAGCCGGAGCCAGTGCCGACAGTGTCTCAACAAGCGCGTCGAGCTCACCCAGCAAGCGCTGCGACCGTTCGGCTACGTCCTCGCGCTCGTCGCCTGACAGCCCCGAAGAAAGTCCTTCGAGCGTCTCTGAGAGCTCGGCCGAGAGTCCGCCGGTCTCGTCATTGCGGAGCATCTTCAGGCGGCCGCGCAGGTCACGCAGGCGGCGCAGCTCGCGCTCGTCAGCCTCATACTGGGCGGTCAGCTTCGCCTCGCTATCAGGCTCCAGCTTCAGCCGCGAGAGAATGGGAGCGATCGCGGTCAGCTCACCGTACGTTTCTGTCACCGTTTTCTCACGGGCGCGGTTCTGCCGCAGTTCGCGCTCATAATCAAGGACCTGGGCAAAAAGCGTTTCCAGCCGCACACGGCATTCACGCAGAGGCTGGCCTCCGCAGGCGTCGAGCATGGCAAGCTGCCGTTCCGGGTCGAGAAGTTCAAGCTGAGCGAACTGGCTTTGGATCGTGATCAGCGTACGGGCCGCATCGGCAAGGACGTTCAGAGGAACCGTGCGTCCCTGCACCGCACTTTTGCCGCGGCCGGAACGGGAAAGCTCCCGTTTCAGCGAAAATGAGCAGTCCTGCGGCTGAAGATCATCATCGAGGCCGCCGATCGCACCGGAGACGTAAAAAAAAGCTTCTGCGGCCGCCGTATCGTCGCCGGCGCGGATGGTCCCCGCCGAACCGCGCCGGCCGCAGACAAGTTCAAGACCGCGCACGAGACTGCTCTTGCCGGCACCGCTTTCACCCGTCACAGCAGTCAGCCCGCTGCCGAAACTCAGTTCAGCACGCGCGATGCCGCCCACAGACGTGAGACGCAGTTCGTCAAGCACGGCGGCTCCTCCTCTCCGTCACAGGGTTCCAGCCCCACATCAGCTTTTCATGAAGCAGGTCATAATAGTCAAAATGAGGCAGCGAGATCATGCTCACGCAGTGGTCCGCCGACAGCGAGACCTGAAGCTGTTCGTCCGCGCGCAGCGGAAAGACCTCGTCGCCGTCGACGGTAAGGAACAGTTCGCTGCCCTCGGTCGCCCGCAGCGTCAGGCAGTCGCCGGGGCCCAGCAGCGTGGGACGCGCGTAGAGCGTATGCGCGCAGATGGGAACAAGCTCCATGCAGTCCAGCGAAGGCGGCACGATCGGCCCTCCGGCCGACAGCGCATAAGCCGTCGAACCCGTCGGCGTCGCGACGATCAGACCATCGGCGCGGTATTCGCACATCGGCTTGCCCTGCACCTGAACGTCGATCGAGACGAGACGTGCCTGACTCCCCTTGAGGACAAAGTCGTTGAGCGCGAAAACGCGCTTCGCGACATCAGCTCCGACAAGATCTCCCTGAAGGAAGCGGCGCTTCTCGACAGAAAAATCGCCGCGCTCGATCTGCAGCACCTCTTCTTTTGCCCGCAGCGGATCGCCGACGGCAAGAAAGCCAAGATGCCCCGTGCAGATACCGAACAGGCTGATCCCGGCATTCTGCACCATGCGTGCGGCTTTCAGAAAGGTGCCGTCGCCGCCGATGACCAGAGCTGTATCAACTTCGCTCAGCCAGCGTTCGAGCGGCAGGGACGGCTGTTTCAGGACCTGCGCTTCTTCCGGATAGAGCAGAAAGGGAACTCCCCGCTCCTCTCCCCAGACGCACAGCTCCTGAGCGAGCCGAACCGCTTCGGGCTTTGTCAGATTGGTGATCAGACCGAACTTCATTGACTTCTTCCTCCATGCCGGCCGATACTGTTTTTCTTCAGCCGGCGATTCCACGAAGATTTTAGCAGATTTCTTTAGGTATACAAGACAGCTTCCGCAAATCGCGGCATCAGTCAAGCGCCTCATGACTGTCTGCGACAAGACGGGCGACATCGATCTCCGCCGCCGGGGCTCCTTTGCGCAGATGAAGCAGGAATTCGATATTGCCCTTCGGCCCCTTGATGCCCGACCACGACGCCTCGATCACGCCCCACGGAGTCTGCTCAGCGATGAATTCGAGCAGTTCCTGAAGCACGCGCTCGTGCACCTGCGGATCACGAACCACGCCGCCCTCGCCCACGTCGGTTCTTTCCGCCTCAAACTGCGGCTTGACGAGCACGACGGCCTCGGCCGAGGGAGAAGTCACAAGCGCCATCGGGCCCAGCAGCATCCGCAGCGAGATGAACGACGCGTCGCTGGCCGCGAAGTCAGGGACCGACGGAAACATTTCCGGCGTCAGGAGACGGGCATTCGTGCGCTCCATCACGATGACGCGCGGATCGCCGCGAAGGCTCCAGTCAAGCAGTCCATAGCCGACATCGACTGCATAGACGCGCGAAGCTCCATGCGTGAGCATCACCTGAGTAAAGCCGCCTGTCGAGGCACCCACATCAAGACAGACACGCCCGGTCAGGTCGAGCGAAAAGCGTTCGACCGCCGTGAGCAGCTTGTGCGCACCGCGGCTCACCCAACCGCCTGTACCGCCTTTCAGCGACACGGGCACGTCGTCACGGACCTGGGCCCCGGCGCTTTTTGCCGGCTGACCGCCGACAAGGACGCGTCCTTCCATAATCAGCGCGGCCGCGCGGCGCACGTCTTCGGCAAGACCTTCATCGACAAGGCGCTCATCGAGGCGCCGTTTTGCGATCTTAGCGCTCATGCAGCTCAAGGATCCTTTCTGCAGTCAGGCCGCAGCGGCATCTCTGCTGAGCCTGCGTGCCGGGAGCGATGAACGCCGCTTCCACGGCCGCAGTGCGGACAACGCAGCCGATTTTATTCTCCATGCACCATGCAGCCAGCCGCTCGCCAAGTCCGCCGCGACGATAGGCTTCTTCCACAGCGACGATCTGTTCCGCGCCTCGCAGCAGATCGGGAAGATCGTCTGGCAGCGGCGACAGCCGATTCAGAAGCAGCAGATCGGGAGTCTCTGCGCCTCGGCTCTGTGCCAGGCGGAACGCTTCGAGCGCGGTCACACACGCCGCGCCATAGGAAACGACAAGCCACGAGCTGCCGCTGCCGCACCTGACACGCTGCGCGTTCCGCTCCGCGTGAGCGGGAAGCTCCAGGGCCGGCACACTGCCCCGCGGATAGCGGATCAGCGCCGGGCCGTTATGAGAAGCGGCACAGGCAAAAGCATCGTGCAGCGAAGCGGCGTCAAACGGTGACCAGACGTCAAGCCCCGGAATCGTTCCCGCCCAGTTAGCGTCGAACAGCCCCTGATGCGTCTCGCCGTCGTCGCCGACCAGCCCGGCTCGGTCGACGGCGAGGATGACGGGCAGTTTTTGCAGGCACACGTCATGCACAAGCTGATCGACAGCCCGCTGCAAAAACGTCGAATAGATGCAGGCGACCGGTTTCATGCCGCCTGCTGCCAGGCCGGCGGCAAACGTGATCATGTGCTCTTCGGCGATGCCGACATCGAAAAATCGCTTCGGGAAACGCCTGCGGAAACTGCACAATCCCGAGCCGTCAGCCATCGCCGGCGTCAGCGCAACGACGCGAGGATCGTCCTGCGCCATGCGCTCAATGCACTCAGCAGCTGCCGCGCTCCACGACTGCGCCTTCGGCGTCTTGCGCGCGCCGCTTCTGGGCACGCCGTGATAGGCAACGGGATCGTTCTCTGCTGGAGCATACCCCTTGCCTTTTTTCGTGACGACGTGGATGAGCAGCGGACCGTCGTAATTCTTCGCCAGCTGGAGCACGCGTTCGAGTTCGGCTTCGTCATGGCCGTCAAACGGCCCCCAGTAGGTGAGCCCCATCTCCACAAACAGATTGCCTCGCAGGATCGTCTTCTTGACCGCGTTCTTGCAGGACTGAAGCCAGTGATACACGCGGTCGCTGCGGAAGACGCGGCGGCAGACCGTTTTGACAGCACTCTTGGCGCCCTGATACAGCGATGAGGTGGAAAGGCGGGCCAGATGCAAAGCCATGCCGCCCACGCGAGGGCTGATAGACATGGCATTATCGTTGAGGATGAAGATGACCGGAGCGTCGAGAGAACCTGCATGGTTCAGCGCTTCGAATGCTTCTCCGTTGATCAGCGCGCCGTCGCCGATGACAGCAACAACGTGATGATTTTCTCCGCGCAGATCGCGCGCCACGGCAAAGCCAAGCGCCGCCGATAGAGACGTGCTGCTGTGACCGGCGCCAAAATGATCGAAGGGACTTTCATCGCGGCGGGGAAAGCCGTTGACGCCGCCTTCGCTTCTCAGCGTATCGAAACGTTCGTTTCGTCCGGTGAGGATCTTCCAGGCATACGCCTGATGTCCGACGTCGAAGACGATGCGGTCGCACAAGGGATCGAACACGCGCAGCAACGCCGTGATCAGCTCCACAGCCCCAAGCGACGAAGCCATATGGCCACCGTTTTTCAGCGTTACCTCGACGATTCGCGACCGGACTTCGCCGCACAGCTCCGGTATATCCGACGCGGGCAGCGCCCTGACATCCTCTGGCCCTTTGATGCGCTCCAGAAGAGCCATGTCAGCGCGTCCTGTTTTCAAGGTACAGCGCCAGCTCCCGGAGGAATTCTGCCTTCCCTCCGAAGATGTCAAGCTGAGAAACAGCCGTCTGGGTCAGCTCATGCAGCAGTTTTCTCGCGCCATCAAGACCGTGGACGAGGACAAAGGTGCGCTTGTCCTGCTCCGCGTCTTTGCCAAGCGTCTTGCCCATCTCCGCCTGAGTGCCGACAACGTCGAGGATATCGTCTGCCACCTGGAAGGCGATGCCGACACAGCGGCCGTACTCCATCAGACGCTCCAGCTCCTCACCGGCGGCCCCCGCAAGGATCGCCCCCGAGCAGAGCGCGGCACGGATGAGCACCATCGTCTTCATTGAGGCGATGTCTGTCACGAATGTTTCGCGATCCTCGCGGCTGGCTTCGTCGGTATCGAGCACCTGACCGCCGCAGATCCCCGACGGTCCGAGGGCCTGCGAAAACAGGTTCACCGCATCAAGAGCCCGTTTGGGATCGGTCCCGTTTTGCAGCAGCCCCCCAAGCGCCGTTTCAAACGCGTAGAGGAAGAGGGCATCACCAGCCAGCAGCGCCAGCGTCTCGCCGTAAACGACATGATTCGTCGGCTTGCCGCGGCGCAGCGTGTCGTTGTCCATGCAGGGAAGATCGTCATGAATGAGTGAGGCCGTATGCACCATCTCGAACGCCAGTGCCATCGGCAGCACGCTGGAGCGGTCGGCGCCGAACAGTTCAGCTCCGGCCATGCAGAGCACGGGACGCAGTCGTTTTCCCCCCGCAAGAAGGGAATAATCCATTGCTTCGCGCAAACGTGCGGGGATGCAGGCATCCTGCGACGAGCAGAAACGCTCCAGTTCGCCCTCAAAATACGATGCCCGGCTTTTCAGTTCTTCGCGCAGTTCCATTTAGGCGTCCTCCTTCGGCTCAAAATCACTCAGCGTGCCGTCGTCTTCCAGCTTTTTGATCGTTCCTTCAGCTTTCGTCAAAAAGTCGCGGCATTCGGCGACGATCTTCTGCCCTTCCTGATACAGCTCAAGCACCTTTTCCAGCGGCAGAACGTTCCGCTCCATGCTGCCGAGGATCTCCTCAAGACGGGCGATCTTTTGCGAATACTCCATTCTTTTCCAGCTCCAATCAAGGCTCTCATGGATCGAGAGCTTTTCTTATTAAAAAATTTCGTGGATTCTCCAAAACCATTTGCCATTATACCGGTTTGTGTGTTAGAATTCACTGGTTGTTATTGAACACTACACAAAGGAGGCTGCTTTACATGTCCCAGGTATGTGACTGCTGTGGCCGCGGGCCCGCTACGGGTAACCTGATCAGCCACTCGCACCGCAGAACCCGCCGTCGCTGGAAGCTGAATCTGTTCTCCGTCCGCGTCGACCTTGGCTGCGGCGAGGCGAAGAGAATGCGCATCTGCTCCCGTTGCCTTCGTTCCGGAAAAGTCAAGAGAGCGATCTAATTCCGTAAGCCTTTACAGGACAGCCGCTCTTTGTGCTGAGAACTTATTTTCGGCCACGACTTCCGGTACGCCGGACCGATCCGAGACCCGCAAGGGTCTCTTTTTTTATACCCAGAAATCGAAGTTTTTTAAAAAACGGTGAAGGAAGCTAAAACGCTTCCGTCACCGTTTTTCTTTTTGTCCGAGCTCGGTCAGCCGCGCTGCTGATCGAGGATCTCCAGCGCTTCCGCCTCATCAACAAGGATCTCGCGGGGCTTGGCTCCGTTCTGGGGACCGACGATGCCCATCGCTTCCATCGTATCGATCATGCGGGCCGCGCGTGTAAAGCCGATGCGCATCTGCCGCTGCAAGCCGCTCGACGAAGCGACGCCTGTGCCGAGAACGATCTTGATCGCCTCTTCCAGGCGGCTGTCCTCAAGGAATTCAGACGACTTGCCGCCGCCCGATTCGTCGCCCTGCTCGTCGAGATCGACGTATTCAGGATCACCGAATGTGCTGCGCAGATACTCAACGACGCGGATGTTGGTCTGCTCGTCCATGAACGGCGACTGGATGCGCATAGGATGCGGGCTGCGTGTGCTGACGAAGAGCATATCGCCCTTGCCGAGCAGGTTTTGCGCGCCGCTCACGTCAATGATCGTCCGCGAGTCAGCCACCGAGGGCAGCGAGAACGACACTCGGGCCGGGATGTTGGCCTTGATCGTGCCGGTGAGCACGTTGACGGAAGGCCGCTGTGTCGCCAGCATCAGATGGATGCCGACAGCGCGAGCCATCTGCGCCAGGCGCATGATGTACTCCTCCACTTCCTTCTGCGCGGTCATCATCAGGTCGGCAAGCTCATCAACGATGATCACGATATGCGGCATGCGGTCCTTGGGCAGAACTTTCTCGTTGTACGAGGCCAGGCTGCGGACTTTCGCCAGCGAGCAGGCATCGTAGCGGCGTTCCATCTCGCGAACGGCCCAGGCCAGCGCGTGAACAGCCGCCGTGGGCGTGACGATAGGCTTGGCAAGGATATGCGGCAGTGACTCGTAAATTCCCATCTCGACGCGCTTGGGATCGACCATGATGAATCGCAGCTGCTCGGGAGTGTTGTGATAGCACATCGCAACGATGCAGTTGTTGACAAAGATACTCTTGCCCGACCCTGTTGTTCCCGCGATGAGCAGATGCGGAAGCTCTTCGAGGCCGCTGATGAGGATACGGCCGTCAACGGTCTGCCCCAGCGGCAACGGCAGATTCAGCTTAGTACGCTGAAACACTTCGCTTTCGAGGATCTGGCGCAGCGGCACAGCACGGCGGTTGACGTTTGGCAACTCGATACCGATGTATGACGTGCCCGGGATCGGTGCTTCCACGCGGATCGAGGGCACTCCGAGGGCAACAGCAATGTCGTTGCCGAGGGCCGAGACTTTGCTCACCTTGATGCCTGGAGCGAGCTGGATCTGATACTGAACGACGGTTGGACCGATGATCGTGCGCTTCAGCTCCGCAGAGACGCCGAAGTTAGCCAGCGACTCGATCACAGCCCGTCCGTTCTCCTGAGCCTGTACGTCATCGACGGCCTCGCGGATGTCTTTGTGAGGCCCAAGCAGATCAAG
>JAGAYQ010000048.1 GCA_017940445.1 Pyramidobacter sp.
CGACGTGCTGCGAGAACACGCCGAGCGCCATGATCATGCTGCCGGCGTCGCGGGCGCTGCGGCGTCCGCTTCCCTTGGCCAGATCAGCGGCGATGCGGGCAGCCAGATCGCGGGCGGGGGCTCCGCCGGGTTCGATCGCGTCGAGCGCAAGCATCCTGAATCCGGCCTCAGGCAGGACCAGAGAAGCCGTGGCGGCGTTGCTCTCGGCGCCGACCATCTTCTGAGCCTTCTCCTGCTCGCCGGCAAGGGCGTAGCTGGCGGCCAGCAGAGCGCGGCCGGAGCCGTTCAGGTCGCCGCTTCTCTCTTCCAGCCAGTTCATCCAGCCCAGAGGCGCGTCACCGGCAAGGGCAAGCACATAGCAGCCGTATGCGCGGGCGTTCATCGCCTCGGACAGATTGGCGCTGTCCTCAGGCAGCGGCTCAGCCATGTAGCGGCGCAGCCACTGATAGCCGATTTCCAGACCGTTCGGCTCGAGGATGCCGGACTCCTTGACAGCAGTGAGGAAGTGCAGCGCTGCGACCGAGCCCCAGGGATCGGTGCCGTCGCCGCGCCAGGCGCTCCACGAGCCGTCGAAGAGCTGGTAGCTGGCCATCTGCGCGAGCACGGTGTTCAGCGCGATGCGGTTCTCGATCGGGTTGGTCAGGTCCTTGTCCTCGTCGCTGAGCAGGCTGGGCAGGCAGAGCGTGATCCAGCCGTGCGAGACGGCGCGGTCAAGGCCGAAGCCCCAGGTGTCGACCGTCTCAAGCAGCGAGAGCGCATCGACGACCGGCGCGCCGGAAATGGTGACGGAGAGGGCGCCTGTGCCGGGGTACCACGAATCGGGCAGTTCAAAGTCGGTCGTGCCTTCGCCGGCGCTGCCGCCGCCGACCATTGAGGTGAGCGGCCAGCCGGGGCGAACGGCCAGACCCGTTTCAGAGCTGTACTCGCGGCCGTTCAGCGATACCGTGGCCTTGAGCGCGCCATGGGAGCCGTCGGAACCGACCGTGAGCTCAGGAAGCATCTCGGTGGCCGAGAAACGGCGGTTTGCTGCCAGCTGGGCCTTGTCGGTCCAGTCGCCGCCGCGCTGCTGCAGGCTCTCGGAGGCCGAGACGGCCACAGCGGCATTGCCGCCTTCTTCAGCGGTGAGGTTCAGAGCGGCGCGGAGCGTGTCGCCGGGGGCGGCGAAACGGGGCAGCGAAAGGTCGATGACGACCGGGCGGGCGATCTTCGACTCGGCAGTCGCGCGTCCCATCGACGTGCCGTCAAGGGCGATCGCTTCGACGCGAAGTGCGCCGGCGAACTCGGGGATCGTCGTGGTGATCTCGGCGGCACCGTCCTTCAGCTCGACGGAGGGCAGCCAGATCGCCAGAGGCACGTAGTCGGATGCGCGTACCGGCGACATCATATCGGCGTTGGCCATCAGCTTCGCTCGGGCCATCTCGGCGTCATCGCCGCCGGCGGGGTGGAGCAGAGCCGTGCCGCGGGCCTCGATAGGCAGGAGCGAATCGTAGATGTCGCACATCTTGCCGTCCATGCCGCGCAGACGCGTGAAGAACGTCCACGGATCGGCGTTGTCGCTGCCGGAGAGCAGCAGGATGCCGCGGTCGACGAGCGCGATGGAGACGACGCCGCTGGCGGGCTTGCCGCTGGCGTCATTGACGACGACGCGGGCGCTGAACGTGCCGGGTTCGGCCTTCTCGGGCGACTCCACCTTCACATCCAGCTTGCGGCTGCTCAGATCGAGCTTGAGAGGCAGAGCGCCGAGCGCGCGATAGGGCGGCTTGGTGTCGGCCCCTTCGGGACGGACGACCTGGACGGTGATCCAGCCGTTGGGAAGCAGAGCGTCGGTGACGGGCACATCGACGGTGGTCTCGGTGCCGGTCATCTCGAACGACTTGACCATGACGGGACGGTCGCTGCCGACGGTCAGGAGCGCACGGCCGGCGAAAGGCGACTTGATCGTGATCTTTGCGGTGCTGCCGGCAGCGTAGGCGCTGCGGTCAGCCTTCATCTCAACGCGGTCGGGCATGGCCGCGCCCATGGCAGACGAGCCCTGCCAGTTCTCCCACACCCAGACGCGCAGCGAAGCGCGGCCGTCGGCGTGGTTGAAGGTGATGCGGTACTGGCCTTCGTCCTTGGGACGGAAGGTGAACTTGCCTCTGCCGTTGGTGATCGAGGCGGTGAACTTCTCGGGCTCGCCGATCTCTTCCTGCCAGGTCATGCGCGAGCCGCTGTCGTCCGTGACCATCACGTAGCGGCTGGTGACGCGGCTGACTTCCACGTCGACAGAACCGAGGCTGATGGGCTTGTCCTTGTGATCGACGGCGACGAGGCCGATCTCGCTGTCAGCGTTGGGGCGGATGTCGCCCTTCGGACGCATCACGCCGATGAGCGCCTTGGTGGGATAGATCGGGATCGAGGCGGTGCTGCCGGTCCAGCGGCCGTTCGCCTCCATGACGCTGAGGCGGAAGTGCCCGCGGATGATGGACGGCGCGCGCAGGTCCTCGTCGGGCGTCCAAGAAACGGAGGCTTTGCCTTCTTCGTCGAGCTCGCCGGATTCGATCTCGCCGGACGAGCGGCCGGCGTCCTTGGCCATTTCAGAGCCGAAGACGTAGCCGGGGAACGTCTTGGAGACGTAGGCCTCGGGAACGGTGGTGTAGCTCAGCTCCCATTTCAGGCCGGCTCCGGAGCCGCCGAACAGGTAGCGGGCGCTGATGTCGAACGCGCCTTCCTGGCCGGGGAACATCTCAGCGGGAGCCTTGAGCGTAGTTTCGATCTGAGGCGGACGGAACTCTTCGATCTGGACGCTTCTCTCGGCGACGACGGTTGAAGTGCCGGGCACGAGGAGACGCAGCGAGTACGTTCCGCTTTCGACGGTAGCGGGGATCGGGGCTGAGATCATGCCCGCGCCGTTAGCGTCGAGCTTGACGGTGCCGCCGGCCAGTTCGATGCCGCGGCCGGTGAGCTTCCACGCCAGCGGGAACTCGCCGGGCAGCTCAAGCGCGGTGCTGCGCACGATAGCCTGGGCCTCGAGCGTTTCGCCGGGCTGCCAGAGCGCGCGCGGCAGCGTCCACATGCCGTCGTAGGCGTCCTTCCAGGGAGCGCCGGAAATGTCGACGTCGCGGCCGGAAAGCTGGTTCGTGCCCAGCTTGACGAAGGTGATGAGACCGTCCTTCTCGGCGGTCACGAGGACGGGCTGAAGATTCTCGTCCCAGCCTTCGTCGACGGTGAACGAGGCGGCGCCGTCGGCGTCGGTCGTGCCGGTCAGAAGCAGCTGATTGCTTGCGGAGTAGACCTTGACGGCTGCGCCTTCAAGCGGCTTTGTTCCGGCGATGGACGATGCCCACACCTGAAGGCCGCGCTTGTAAAGGCGGGCCGACAGAGCCGTGTCGGTGATGGCGAGCAGCATCCGGGCGCTGTCCCAGGTGTCGGGATCGGCGTTCTTCGCCTGGATCATGTACACGCCTTCGCCCTCGCAGCCGATCGCTGTCAGGTCGACGGCGCGGCGCGTGATCTCATTGACCATGCCGCCGACGCGGAACTTCTTGCTGCCGAGCGGCTTCGCCCAGCGCCGGAAACCGTCGTCGTCGAGGTCGTCGGGGTCGAGTGCGGCGACGGCGACGTTGTTGTTGTACAGCTTCCACGCGGACAGTTCAAGCGTCTGGACGTTGGCCGTCTCGATCGCGATGCGGGGCGCTTCGGCGGGCGTGAGGAACATGCCGGCGGCAGGGAAGCGCACGGACGACGACATGTCGGGGAAGATGAACGACTTGACGAAGTCCTCCTTCATCGGCTCGGCATCGCTGCCGGTGAGCCCCTTGCGGATCGTCACGCTGACGCGGTCGCGGGGCTTGAAGTCACCCACGACGGTGAAGCCGTCATACGACGACTCAAGCGAGAACGGCACGGCGGGCGAAAGCTCGATGTAGCCCTTGGCCTTGGCCAGATCGACCTGATTGTTCAGCTCGATGTGGATGCGGCCCCTGCCGCTGTCGCTCATGTAGGCGTTGGAGCCGGTGACGAGCGTCTCGGTGATCAGCTTGAGCGTCACTTCCAGGCCGCCGTTCTGGGGAATGTCGCCCTTGTTGGGCATCAGACCGTCAGAAACGACCACCTTGACCGTCTTGCTGTTCCACATCGGCTGCGTCTGCACGAGAATCTGCTTCGTGGGAGCGGCGCCCTGGATGTTGTAGTTCACCGTCGAACCGAACTGGTTGTAGACGGAGAGGAAGCCGCGCAGACGGGCGGGGGAAACTTCGGCGTTGAAGTTGAGCTGGAGCGTCACCTCACGCGACTGAGACATGCCGCGGATCGAAGCGCTTTCGAACTTCAGTGCCGGCGTCTTGAACTCAAAGCTCTGCGGGCCGGCGACGAGCGAGCCGTCAGCGGTGCGCAGACCGCCGGGGCCGAAGTCGGCGACATAGCGCGTGGCCGCGGCGAGGCTGGCCGACGGAGTAAAGTACAGCTTGTTCGGAGCCACCCACTTGGCCGTGCCGGACACGGCAGGGCGGAACTTGAGCGGGCTGGCGTCGCCCTTGACGGGCTTGTTCAGCTGGGCCGAACCGACGACGGGGCCGCTGAACACAACGGTGAACTGAGGACGCGTCTGGCTGGCGTTCAGCTCTCCCTGCGGAGAGAAGCTCGTCACCGTCACGTCCTTTGCCCATGCCGAGGCGGCCAGAAGCGCGCCGAAGAGCAGGGCGGTTAAAAATTTGCGCATGAGAACACCTCCTGAAAATTATGTTTTGGTCCTGAACGAAACGCTGATTTGATCCCGCTATGCAGAATACGATCAGCACACAGTAAACCTGAGAAAATGCGTCAGATCCGAAGAAACCTGTCCGCAAGGAGCTCCGGAGGCGTACTCCCGGTTGGAGGAGCCCCTCGGACAGCGTTTCGAAGGAGATGACGTATTTTATCAGCGTTTCCCTAATATCGCTGCGCGGGCTGCGCAGGAATGACATAGATGTGACCGTACGAACCGAC
>JAGAYQ010000463.1 GCA_017940445.1 Pyramidobacter sp.
AATGGCAAAACCGGTAGTGAACAAAGAGTTCAAGCTCCCCCACGTTTTCGCGATCCTGTTCCTGTTGACGATCGTGATGGCGATCGCCACCTGGTTCGTGCCCGCCGGCACGTACGAGATGGTGGTCAATGAAGCGACGAAGCGCAAGGTCATCGACCCCAACTCGTTCCACTTCATCGCCAGCAACCCTCAGGGCGTCTATGATGTGTTCAACGCGATCGTCAAGGGCATGATCCAGTCAGCCTCGATGATGTCGATGGTGTTCTTCTGCGGCGCCGCGGTTGAAGTCCTCAACCAGACGGGCACGATGAAGGGCATCATGGGCGGCCTCGTCGGCGGTCTCAAGGGCAAGGGCGTCATCGCTGTGCTCGTCATCATGGCTGTCATGTCCATCGGCGGCGCCGTGGGCGTCTTCGCCAACCCCGTCATCGCCTTCATCCCTCTCGGCGTCATGCTGGGCAAGACGATGGGCTACGACGAAGTGGTCGGCTGGGCTATGATCTATCTCGGCTCGTACGCTGGCTTCAACGTCGGCTGGGCCAACGCCTTTACCGCCGGCCTTGCCAACGAGCTTTCGGGCCTCGACACGATGAACGGCTTCTGGCTGCGCGTCGCCTTCCACGTTCTCAACCTCATCCTGATCTGCTGGTACGTCGTGCGCTACATGCACAAGATCGAGAAGGACCCCACCGCCAGCCTTACCTACGACCCCGATGCGCCGGCTGAGGCTGTTGAAGAAGTTGCCGGCAGCAAGATGACCGGCACGCAGATCTTCTGCGCCATCGTCACTGTGCTCGGCTTCGCGGCCATCATTTACGGCTCGGTCGTCGGCTTCCCCGAGTGCCCCGCCTGGTTCGGCTTCAAGGGCATGGGCGGCAAGAAGTGGGGCGTTCCCCAGTACTCGGCCGTGTTCGTCATCATGGCGATCGTCTGCGGCATGGGCGGCTTCAAGGGCAGCTTCTGGGATCGTCTTGACCTCACCTTCAAGGCCTTCACCAAGGGCATGACGGCTCTGACCTACGCTGCGTTCGTCATCGCCTTCTCGCGCGCTATCTCCGTCATCATGACCGACGGCAAGATCATCCACACCGTCATTTACTACCTGGCCATGCCCATCAACCAGGTCGGCAATGTCGTCGGCGCGTTCCTGATGTACGTCGCCAACGTCATCGTCAACTTCTTCATCGGTTCCGGCTCAGGCCAGGCTGTCACGGTCATGCCCATTTTCGCTCCTCTGGCGCACATCACCAACATCAACGCCTCGGTCGCGGTCCAGTGCTTCCAGTTCGGCGACGGCTTCACCAACTGCATCAACCCCACCGCCGGCGTTCTTATGGCGACTCTGGGCCTTGCGGGCATCCCCTACGGCAAGTATGTCAAGTGGTTCCTGCCGGTCATCTGCATCCAGCTGATCGCCGCGGGCGTCATCATCGTGCTCATGCAGATGTTCGCTCCCGCGCTCATGGCGATGGGTCTGATGTAAGGAAAAATCGCTCCATCATCATTGATTTAACCTAGCAAAAAACGGGAAGATGTTCTAAAATGAGGACATCTTCCCGTTTTTTATGCTGTGTGAAATTTATTTTTTTCAATTTGCCTTATTCAAGGAGGAACATTCATCATGGATCTTCTGAAACTGGCCGCCCCGGTCGAGGCCGACGTGAAGGAATGGCGTCATCATCTGCACCGTCATCCCGAACTGAGCGGTCATGAAGAGCAGACAGCCGCGTTCGTCGAAAAAGTCCTGCGCGAGATCGGCGTGGACGAAGTGCGCCGCGCCGGAAAATACAACGTGATCGCGTTGATCCGCGGCGCGCATCCGGGGCCGATCGTGGGCCTTCGCGCCGATATGGACGCGCTGCCCGTCAGCGAAGAGTCGGGCGTGGAGTTCGCCTCCGAAAATCCCGGCGTGATGCACGCCTGCGGACATGATGCGCACATGGCGATGCTGCTGGGCGCGGCCAAGGTGCTGTGCACAATGCGCAGCGAGCTGCACGGCACAGTGAAGTTCTTCTTCCAGACGGCCGAAGAAATTTTGGGCGGTGCGAAGAAGATCATCGAGGCCGGCGAAGTGACGGAGAAAGATCCGCCCGTTTGCATGGCGGGGCTGCACGTCAATCCGAACCGCCCGGCGGGAACGATCGCCGTGCGCCGCGGCGCCTCTAGTGCTTCGTCAAACGGCATGGAGATCACGATCACCGGCCGACAGGGACACGGCGCGCACCCCGACCAGTGCATCGACCCGATCCCGGCTGCCGCTCAGGTGATCTCGTCGCTGCAGCAGCTCGTCAGCCGCCAGCTCGCGCCTGCCGACTCTGCCGTCGTGACGATCGGCACCATCCACGGCGGACTGAAGAGCAACATCATCGCGCCCGAGGTGAAGATGACCGGCACTATCCGCACGATCAAGCCTCAGGTGCAGAAAGACCTGTTCGAGGCCATCCCGCGCGTCGTCAAGCTGACGGCCGAGGCGCTTCGCTGCAAGGGCGAAGTCACCATCAAAATCGGAACTCCCGTGCTGATGAACGACGACGCCACATTCGACCGTTATCTCGCCGTGGCCGAGCAGGTGTTCGGCAAGGAGAACATCACCTGGCTTGAGAACTGTTCGATGGGCGGCGAGGATTTCGCCTTTTACACCGAGAAGGTGCCGGGAACGATGTTCCGCCTGGGCACCGGTTTTGTCGGGCAGAAGAACGCGCCGCTGCACTCGCCGCTGTTCAAGGCCGACGAAAGCGCGTTCGTGTACGGCGTCGCGATGCACGTGGGATTCGCGCTGGACGTGTGCAAAGGATAATTGAACACTGATAAAATACGTCATCTCCTGCGAAACGCTGTCCGAGGGGCTTCTCCAACGTACCGAAGTACGCCTCCGAAGCCCCTTCCGGACAGGTTTCTTCGGATCTGACGCATTTTCTCAGCGTTCCTGTGCGCTGGTCAAATCCAGCATTATGAGAAAGAATCAGCATTTCCATAAAAGTTTTCAGGAGGCATGAACGATGGATTACCGTGAACGTTATCAGGAATGGCTGAACGCGTCGTGGCTGGAGGCCGCCGACAAGGCGGAGCTGGCGGCGCTGACCGATGAGAAGGAGATCGAAGACCGCTTCTACCGCGATCTCGAATTCGGCACCGCCGGAATGCGCGGCGTGATGGGCGTGGGCACCAACCGCATGAACAAATACATCGTCGGCAAGGCAACGCTGGGCCTGGCGAATTACCTCAAAGGCGAGTTCCCCGCCGACTTCAAAAAAGGCGTCGTGATCGCCTACGACTCGCGCAACAACTCCAAAGAGTTCGCCGCAGAGACAGCCCGCGTGCTTTGCGCCTGCGGCGTGCCCGTCAAGCTGTTCGACACGCTCGAACCCGTGCCCGTTCTGTCGTTCTCGGTACGGCACCACAACGCGGCCGCCGGCGTCGTCATCACCGCCAGCCACAATCCGCGCGAGTACAACGGCTATAAAGTCTACGGCCCCGACGGCTGCCAGCTCACGCCCGGCGCTGCCGCAAAGCTGACCGATTACGTCGAAGCCGCCGCCATTTCCGCCATTCCCGCGGGAGGGGATGCCGCGCTTCTGACGACGATCGGACAGGGGACCGTGGAGAAGTTCCTCGACGCCATCCAGACCGTCTCCGTGCCTCAGGCGAACGCCGCTGATCTCAAGGTGGTCTACACGCCTCTGCACGGCTCCGGCAACCTGCCTGTGCGCGCCATCCTGGCCCGCTGCGGCTTTGCGAACGTGCAGATCGTGCCCGAGCAGGAACTGCCCAACGGCGACTTCCCCACCGTCAAAGCCCCCAACCCCGAGGACCGCACAGCCCTGCTGCTCGGCATCGAGCTTGCCAAAAAGAACAGCGCCGACATCGTCATCGGCACCGACCCGGACAGCGACCGTATCGGCGTGGCCATCGGCAAAGGCGGCGAATACACGCTGCTCAACGGCAACCAGATCGGCGCGCTGCTGGCAAACTTCGTGCTCACGCATCGCACGCTGAACGCCAAGTCGACGCTGATCACCACTGTCGTCACGGGCGAGCTGGGCGCTCAGGTCGCCCTCGCGCGCGGCGCTCAGGTGCTGCGCACGCTGACCGGCTTCAAGTACATCGGCGAGCAGATGACTAAATTCGAGCGCACCGGCGAGCGCGAGTTCGTCATGGGCTATGAAGAAAGCTACGGCTACCTCGTCGGCACGCATGCCCGCGACAAAGACGCCGTCACCGCGGCGATGCTCATCTGCGAGATGGCCGCAGACGCCAAGTCGCGCGGGCTCACCGTCCTCGACGAACTGGAGGCGCTTTATAAAGAGCTGGGCTACTACCTTGACGCGCAGGACTCGCACACGCTCAAGGGCAAGGACGGCGCCGAGCGCATCAAGGCTATGATGACATGGCTGCGCGAGCACGGCTCGACCTTCAGGGGCGTGTCGCAGACGCTCGACTACAGCAAGGGCATCGACGGCCTGCCGAAGGAGAACGTGATGAAATTCCTCTGCGCCGACGGCTCGTGGTTCGCCGTCCGTCCCTCCGGCACCGAGCCGAAGATCAAGATCTACTACTCGATCAAGTCGACCGACCGTGCCGGCGCGCAGGTCAAGCTCGACGAACGCCGCGCCGAAGTCAGCGCCGCTCTCGGCCTGTAAGCGCAGAGCGGCACATTTACGCAAAGGAGGCGCTGCACTCATGCGCAAAAAACTGTTGACCGCTCTCATCCTGATGCTCCTTGCCGCCACGGCCGTTCAAGCCCGGTCGTACATGGCGATGCTGTGTGATACCTGTTCGTTCGGCGACCGTAAAATGAACTGCATCAAGTGCGGGCGCTACACCTTCGGACGCGGCGTGCCCGCGCGTCTGTGCGACAGCTGCGGCTTCGGCGACCGAGCCAAGTACTGCGTCAAATGCGGACACTACACCTTCGGCCGCGGAGCGCCCGCAATACTGTGCGAGAACTGCTCGTTCGGCGACCGCAAAAAGCACTGCCTCAAGTGCGGACGGTATATCTTTGATTGATCCTGTTTTCTAACAGCATAAAAAGCCGTGCCAGAAGAAGCATCCCGCTTCTCCTGGCACGGCTTTTCTGTTTCCTTCACTTCTGCATTCCTGCGTTACAGCTCCCACTTGAACGTCGTGCCGACGTGCAGGTCTTTTTCGCTGGTGCTGCGGCGGATGCCCGCGTTCAGCTCCCAGTGGAAGCCCTTCTTCTCGTTGCGCGTCACGTAGCGGAATTCGGCCGCGAACGTGTCGCGCGCGCTCAGCGGCATGCGCACTCCCGAGCCGGCCTGACCGGGCGCGTGGATGCCCGTCACGGCACTGCGCTGTCCTACGGTGCGGATGTAGCTGGCTTCCAGCGTCGGGGTGACATACCAGCCGTCTTTGCTCTCCATCTCGCCCCACTGGATCTTTATGCCCATGGGCACGTGCAGCTGGCCGCTCTTCCAGGCACGGCTGACGTCGCCGTTGTTATAGCTGTAGCCGCTCTGACGGTAGTAGTTCCACCGCGCGCCGATGAACGGATGCACGCTCATCTGACCAGGCTGCGGATTGTCGATCCACTTGTAGTACGCGCGTCCGCCGATGCTGAACATGGTCGATCTGGCGTTGTCGGCTGACGAGCCGTTCGCTTCCGTGTAGTCGGTCTTGAACCAGTTGAAGCTGGCGTCTCCGCTGAAGAACCACTTTTTCTCGTCGCGGCGGCCGTACGCCATCAGCCCCCAGAAGTTCGTGTCGCTCGTCGCACCGTCCCACCAGCCCTTGCCGCTGGTGTCGCCCTTGCCGATGTGCGCGGCCACGCCCCACGTCTTTTTGTAGTTCTTGCTCAGGTCGCGGCCCAGGATGACGCCATAAGCGCGCGTCTTCAGCGCCAGGTCGTCGCGGGTGTCATACACGCGTCCCGTGTCACGCCAGAAGCTGGCCCACAGGTGCTCTTTCGGCCGCGGCTCCAGCGCGGCGCGAGAGATCGCGCGCTGCACGCTGCTGGCGATGTGGTACGCGTCAGTGTGGCCGGGCTGCTCGGGCTGATTGATCGAAGGCGTCTCTTCCTTCTCGCGCGGGTCGGTCTCGCTGGGTGTTTCAGGCGTATCATCCGTCACGTCATTCGAAACGACCGTAGGAATGTATTTGTTTTCGGGCTCAGGATCGACATTCGGCTGCTTTCCGCCCCCGCCGGGAGTGGGATTGTCAGGGATCTCGACGTCCTTCTCTTCCTGCCCCCTGATCTGCTCGGTGATGACCAGCACATAGTCCTTGTCGTCCTTTTCCTTCTTCACCTCGTACAGATAATACTTCGTGCCGTTGGCAAGCTTGGCCACAGCGTCCGTATCACCCTTCCGCAGAACCGGGCCGTCCCACTTGTCCGCGCCCGTGATGGTGAGCGTTTTCGCGTCGATGCTGCCCCAGCTGGTGTTGTCGGTCGCGTTCACTTTCCTGGTGAAGTTCTCAAGCAGCATCCATTTTCCCGTGCTGTTCCTGCCGATGCCGTGCAGAGTGAGCTTCGCCTTCTCGCCCACCGATGCCGACGCTTCGCCTTCGCCCATCAGGGCGTACATGCCCTTGGCCTGTGCATCCCAGACTGGCGTGACGATCGTGTGCGAGCCGTCTTCGGCGGTGAAGCTGCCGTTCACCTTATACGCGCCCAGCGTATTGATGTTCAGCGTGCCGCCGTTTTTCACGCTCAGACTGTTGACCATGCCGCTGCCGCCGCCAAGCGACAGCTGGCCGCCGCCGTGCACGGTGTAGGCGCCGTTGGTGGGGTTTTGCACGCGCATCGTGCCGGCAATGCTCACGGGCGTGTCTTCCAGCGTGAACAGGTTGGTGAACGTCGCGTCGGCATTCGTCCCCACGCTCAGTTTTTCCCACACGCGCACGGGCAGGCCGAAGTCGGCGCTGGTGACGCGGGTGCTGTCGTTGTCGCCGGAGATGATCAGCAGATCGGTGCGCAGATGGCTTCTTTCGTCGCCGGTGAATTTGTACTGCCCGCCGGTGATGTACACCTCGGAAGCGCTGATATTCGGCACCTCGTCGCCGCTTTCGGGCGTGTGCGGCGTCAGCGGCACCGTCCAGGGACGGTGCGGATCGGCCGCGTCGCCTGCGAGCACGTCGTCCGACGTGAGCCCGTCGTTGTACACCTTGCCGTCGAACACGACGATGTCGCCGCGGTAGAAGCTGTCGCGGACATACTGTCCGTTTTCGACCCTGGGCGTGAAGTAATCGTCGGACTCAGCCATCAGCCAGACCAGGTTTTCCTTGTCGGCCTCGTTCCAGACGGTGTTTTTCAGGCCGCGCCAGATCAGCGTGTGCCGGTCATAGTCGAGCACCAGCTTGGCAAGGTAGCGGTAGCCCTTCTGCCCTGCGTAGATCTCTTCCTTCTGAATAGCGTCGGTCTCCGTGTCGTGACTGATCGCCTTGTGCATCCACAGCCTCGCGTTGCGGTAGTCGCTCACGTCGAGCGCCCACGTTTTGCGTGTGATGTCGGCGGAGACGCCGTTGGTGATGACGCCGGGATCGGACTTGTACATCACGGCGGCAATGTCGATCATCTGCCGGCCGGTGGCTCCGTGGCCGAGCAGCGTCAGGTGCGCGCGGTTAAAGTTGATCGACGACTGGATATCGCTGTCATTATGCCCGGCGAAGATCGTCAGGTCATTCACGCTGCGCTCGCTTGCGTCGTCGGTAAAGTCCTTGCCGTCCAGCGTGACGGAGCTGCCATGCCCGAGCTCGAACTGCTGCGCCGCGGTGAAACTGGTCCCCGGCTTGGCAATGACCATGCCCGTGATGCTGACGCCGCCGCGGCGGGCAAAAACGTCGTCGGTGGCCGTGGCAAAGTCGAGCACGCCGCCGGCTTCTCCGGCGCGGGTCAGGGTAATATTCCCGTTTTCGCTGTAGAGCGCGCCGCCCAGGTCGGCGGTGTTGCCGCTGAACACGGCTCGGCCGACGGCGTTTTCGTCTTCGGCCGAGGCGCTGCCGTCATGACCGATGGTGATGTGGATGTCGCCCGAGGCGTAGAAGCCGCCGCCGCGCGTGCTGGCCGTTGTTGCAGCGCTTGACAGGCTGCGCAGCATCATCAGGCTGGCTTTCTCGGCACTGTTGTTGCGTACATACAGGGTGCGCGTGGCGTCAAAGTCGATGGTGCCGCTGGAATAGATGGCGCCGCCCAGGGCTTGGCCGCTGGCGGCGATGGCTTTGTTGTTCTCAAAATCGACGGTGGTGCTGCGCACGTCGGCGTCGCCGCCGAGCACGGTCACGCCGCCGCCGTGCGCGTCGGCGCCTTTGGCGGTGTTGCCGACGAACTCGAACTGTTCGTTCGCGCCCGTCGTTTTGATCTTTAAATGTCCGTTGTCAACGGCCAGCGCGCCGCGGGCTTCGCCGTTTGCCGCGACTGAATGGTTGTCTTCAAACACGACGATGCCGCCGTCGATGGTGAGACTGTTCAGCGCCGCGATCGCCGCGCCGCCGGCCAGCGTCTCGCCGGTCGATGTGTTGCCGCTGAACGTCGTGCGGCCGGCCGTCTTCCAGGTGAGGTCGCCGCCGGCAAACACCGCGCCGCCGCGCGCCATGGCCTTTTCACCCTGCGCCGTGACGGCGTTGCCGGTGATGCCAGCCGTGTTCACAGTCACGTTGAACGCGCCGCCTTCGCTGTTGAGGGCGCCGCCCAGAGCATTGCCGCCTGCTGCTTCGGCGCTGTTGCCTTTGATCGTCAGCGTATCGGCGGTCACCGCCACGGCGCTGTCGCCTTCGGCGAAGAACGCGCCGCCCTGCGCCGCGCCGCCTGCGGCAATGGCTTTGTTCTTTTCAAATTTCACTGTCGCGGCGTTCACATCCACTTCGCCCACGCGCAGCGCAAACGCGCCGCCCGAGGCTGTCGCGCCGCGCGCCGTGTTTTCGGCAAAGTTCACGTCGCCGCTGGGCGTGCTGATCTTCAAATGCCCGTCGCCGAGCACGAACGCGCCAAACGCCTGCCCCGTGCTGCCGGCGTCAGAGCTGTTGGCGTGAACGTCAAGATTGCCGCCGCTGAACGTCAGATCGTCGTGGGCGTACACTGCCGCGCCGCTGGCCAGGCCGGGTGCCTTGGCCGTGTTGCC
>JAGAYQ010000464.1 GCA_017940445.1 Pyramidobacter sp.
ACTGATAACGGGTGCACAGAACGTGATGCCCGGGGTTGACTTCTTTGAACTCCAGATCGCTGCCCGTGCATTCCGGTGCGGCGTAGGGGCAGCGCACCGCGAAGCGGCAGCCCGGCTTGGGATTGATGGGGCTGGCGACTTCGCCGCGGATGACTTCGCGCTTGAGGTGGCGGCGGCTGAGGTTGGGCACGGGGATCGCTGCCAGCAGGGCCTTGGTGTACGGGTGCAGCGGGTTGGCAAACAGCTCTTCGGTGGGAGCGCGTTCGACGCACTGGCCCAGGTACATGACGGCGATCTCGCTGCTGATGTGAGCGACGACGGAGAGGTTGTGCGTGATGAACATGTAGGCCAGCTTGCGCTCTTCCTGAAGGTCCATGAGCAGATTGAGCACCTGCGCCTGGATCGAGACGTCAAGCGCCGATACGGGCTCGTCGCAGACGATGAACTCCGGATCGAGCGCCAGCGCGCGGGCGATGCCGATACGCTGGCGGCGGCCGCCGTCGAGCTCGTGCGGATAGGTGTTGACGAAGCGGTCGGCGAGGCCGACGGTATCCATCAGCTCATAGACTTTGTCCATGATCGCGTCGTGTCCGTGGATGGTGTGGCACACCTGGATGGGCTCGGCGATGATCTCGCTGACGGTCATGCGGGGATTGAGCGAGGCGTACGGATCCTGGAAGATCATCTGCATCTTGCGCCGCATCTGGAGCATCTCGCGCTCGTTGTAGCCGAGGATGTTCTCGCCCCTATAGAGCACTTCGCCGCTGGTGGCTTCCAGCAGGCGCACGACGAGGCGGCCGAGCGTGGACTTGCCGCAGCCCGACTCGCCGACGACGCCGAGCGTCTTTCCGGCTTCGATCTTCAGGTTGACGCCGTCAACGGCGTGAAGCAGGCCTGCGGCCGTGGAGAAGTATTTTTTCAGGTTTCGTGTTTCGATCAGAGGAGCGGTCATCAGGCTTCCTCCTTTCCGCTTTGCGCAAACAGATGGCAGCACAGGCGGTGTCCGTTCATGTCGGTGACGCCGGGCTCTTCAGTGCGGCAGCGGTCCATGCACTGCGGGCAGCGCGTGTGGAACTTGCAGCCGGCGGGCAGATCGGTCGGATCGGGCATGAGCCCGTCGATCGGGCTGAGGCGGCGCGTCTTCTTCGTCAGGTCGGGGATGGCCCCGAACAGACCGACGGTGTAGGGATGATGAGCGGCCGCCGGGTCGAAGATCTGCTCCACCGCGCCGGTCTCGATGATCTTGCCGGCGTACATGATCGCCACGCGGTCGCACGTCTCGGCGACGACGCCGAGGTCGTGCGTGATGAGGATCATCGCTGTGCCGAGCTTTTCCTTGAGCTCGTTCATCATCGACAGCACCTGTGCCTGGATCGTCACGTCGAGCGCCGTCGTCGGCTCGTCAGCCAGCAGCAGCTTGGGCTCGCAGGCCAGAGCGATGGCGATGACGATGCGCTGCTTCATGCCGCCCGAAAACTGGTGCGGATAATCGTGCTTGCGCTCCGGCGGGATGTCGACCAGCTTGAGGATCTCGTCGACGCGGCGCTGGATGTCGGCATTGCTCTCGGCTTTTTTGTGCAGCTTCAGCACTTCGGCGATCTGGAAGCCGACGGTGAGCACGGGATTGAGCGACGTCATCGGGTCCTGGAAGATCATCGAGACGATCTCGCCGCGGATGGCGCGCATGTCGGCGTCGGTGTAGTTCGTGATGTCTTTGCCTTCGAGGAAGACACGGCCGCCCGTGATGCGGCCCGTGCGCTCAGGCAGCAGCTTGAGCACCGACAGCGCTGTCGTCGTCTTGCCGGCGCCGGTCTCGCCGACGAGGCCGAGCGTCTCGCCCTCGTTCACGTCGAGGTCGATGCCGTTGACGGCGAACACGCGCGCGTCGTCGGTGTGGTATTCCACATGAAGGTCCTTGATCTCTAAAAGTTTGTTTGTCATTGGTATGTCACCTGCCCGCTCTTAGGTCTTCATGCGCGGATCGAGCGCGTCGCGCAGGCCGTCGCCGATCAGGTTGAGCGCCAGCACGGCGAGGACGATGGCGATGCCGGGGAAGAACATCAGATACGGCTGATACATCATCTGGCTCTTCGCCTCCGACAGCATGCTGCCCCACTCAGGCAGCGGCGCCTCGATGCCCAGGCCGATGAAGCTGAGTCCGGCAACGCCGAGGATGGTCGTGGCCATGCCGATCGTGGCCTGAACGACGATCGGGCCGACGGCGTTGGGCAGGATGTGGCGGAAGATGATGCGCAGGTCGCGCGAGCCGCAGCAGCGCGCCGCTTCCACGAATTCCTGGCCGCGGATGGAGATGATCGCCGAGCGGACGATGCGGGCAAACTGCGGGATGCGGCAGATGCTCATCGCCATCAGCACGTTGATGATGCCGGGGCCGAGCGCGCCGACGATGGCGACAGCCATGATCGTGCCCGGCATGGCGAGGAACACGTCCATGATGCGCATGAGGATGTTGTCGACCCGTCCGCCGTAGTATCCCGCGAACGCGCCGATGAGGCTGCCCACGGTCATCGCGATGCCGACGGTGAAGAATCCGACGAACAGCGAGATCCGGGAGCCCCAGATGACGCGGGCGAACAGGTCGCGGCCGTACTGGTCGGTGCCGAACCAGTGCGCGGCGCTGGGCCACTGCAGACGGCTGCGGATGCTCTGACCGATCACCTGCGTGTCGTAGTCGAGGAAGAATCCCGCGCAGACGGCGGTGAGGATCATCAGGCTCATGAGGATGAGGCCGAACATGGCGAGTTTGTTTTTCTTGTACTGGAACCACAGCGCCTTGAGCTGGCTGCGTTTTTTCACTTTTTTACGCTGGATCTCTGCCATTGAGCCTCGCCTCACTTTTTCAGGTACTGCGACTTGACTCTGGGATCGATGAACGTGTAGAGCAGATCGACGCCAAGGTTGACAAAGCCGCCCACGAGCGCGGCAAACAGGACACTGGAGATCAGCATCGGCGAATCCTTGCCGGTGACGGATTCCACCATCAGATTGCCCAGGCCGGAGATGCCGAACACGTTCTCGATGATCAGCGCGCCGCCGAGCAGATTGCTGAAGCTGATGCCCACAGCCGTGACAACGGGCAGCAGGGCGTTCTGCAGCGAGTGCACGAAGATGATGCGCGCCCCGGCCGCGCCCTTGGCTTTGGCCGTGCGGATGTAGTCCTGACGGATCACTTCGAGCATCGTCGACCGCGTCATGCGCACGAGCGTGGCCATCTGCGCCGCGGCCATGGCCACGGCCGGCATGATGAAGTGCTTCCAGGTGTCAGAGCCGACGGCCGGAAGGATGTGCAGCCGCACGGAAAACAGCAGGATCATCAGCAGCCCCAGCCAGAACGGCGGGATCGACGTGAATAAGAGCGCCGAGACCATGCTCGATATGTCGATGGCCGAGTACTGCTTGACGGCCGAGATGATGCCGATGGGAATGCCGACGACAACGGCGATGAGCACGGCGTAGAAGGCGATGTTCAGCGTCGCGGGAAAACGCTGGGCGATCTCCTGCGCGCAGGGCATGTTGGTGCGGTACGATACGCCGAAGTCGCCGCGGAGCGCGTTGCCCATGTAGCGCCCGTAGCGGACGAAGAACGGATCGTTCAGCTTCAGCTCTTCCCGGAGCTTGTCGACTTCCTCCTGCGTGGCGTACTCGCCGAGCATCGAGCGGGCCGGATCGCCCGGGGTGAGCTCCATGATGCAGAAGAGGATGAACGACAGACCGACGATCACGGGGATCATCAGCAGGAGGCGCTTCCAGATGTATTTAAGCATTGCTTCCCCCTCTTAATCTTTTTAAAAAACGAACAGACGCGGATGAGCTGCGCCTGTTCGTTTTTTTTGAATCAGGTTCGATTAAATGCGGCTCGGACGACTATTACCACTCGTAGTTGTAGACGTAGTAGCGCTGCATCGGGTCGGCGAAGACGCCCTTGAGGCCGGCGACGGCGGCGACGGTGCGCTTGCCGGTGTAGCAGGGCACGTAGATGCTCTCGTCGCGGATGATCTCGCAGACGCGGGCGTAGTTGGCGCTGCGCGTCTCAGCGTCAAGCGCCGAGCGGGCCTTGTCGAGGCACTCGTCCATCTCGGGGATGTTGACGCCCATGTAGTTGGTGCCCTTGCCGTTCAGCTGGCTGCTGTGCAGGAAGGGGTAGGTGCAGAAGTCGGCGTCGTTGACGGAGATCGCATGAGCGTAGAAGGTGATGTCGAACTGGGCCTTGTTGAGCACGAGGTCGAACCAGCGGCCGCGCTCCATGGCCTCGATCTTCATGTTGATGCCGACCTTCTTGAGCTGAGCCTGAAGCACTTCGGCGGGCTTGGTGTAGTTCGTCGCGCCGATGACGCGCATCGTCACGTTGAGGCCGTTGGCGTAGCCGGCGTCGGCGAGGAGCTTCTTGGACATCTCAGGATCGTAGGCCAGGCCCTTGAAATCCTTGGGAGCCTGGGGGCACATGGGAACGATGCCGCCGTCGGTGGGATCAGCCATGCCGTTGACCGCGCCGAGGATCAGCTCTTCCTTGTCGATGGCGCGGGCCACAGCCTCGCGCACGCGCTTGTCGGCGAAGGGGCCGCGGGCGTTGTTGAAAGCGACGAGGAACGTGCAGGCCTGGGGCGCTTCGTAGTAGCGCAGGCGAGGATCGTCCATGATGATCTGACGGTCAGAGTAGTCCTGGTTGGGGACCATGCGGTCGAGCGTGCCGCTCTGCATGGCCATCAGGGCCGACATGTTGTCCTTGATGATGCGCACGACATGGTGCTTGACCTTGGCTTCGCCTCTCCAGTACTCGGGGAAGGCGTCCATGGTGATGCTCTCGCCGGGGCGGCTGCTCACGTACACATAGGGGCCGGTGCCGACGGGCTTGTTGCGGCCGAAGGCGGCGGGATCAGCTTCGTAGACTTTCTTGGGAACGATGGAGGTGCTGGAGCTGACAAGGCAGCCGATGATGGGCGCGTAGGGGTGCTTGAGCGTCAGCTTGACGGTCTTGTCGTCGACCTTCGTCGCTTCCTTCATGACGCTGGTGAACTTGCTCGTGAAGGGCGAAGCGATGGCCGTGTTCAGGGAGAAGACGACGTCGTCGGCGGTCATCACGTCGCCGTTGTGGAACTTGACGCCCTCGCGGATGGTGAAGGTCATCTCCATGCCGTCATCGCTGATCTTGTAATCGGTGCAGAGCGCGGGCACGTACTCGCCTTCGGGCGTCTCGCGGAACAGCGAGTCGAAGATCTGGTAGTGCGTCTGCCAGTCGACGAGGTCGGTGGTGCGGTAGGGATCGTAGGTCTTCTGGTCGCCGACGTTGCGGACCGCGACCGTGTTGTTCTCCTTGCTCGCGAACGCCGCCGGGGCGAACAGAGCCGACGCGGTCACGAACGCCGCAAGGAAGCCGTACATCTTCTTCATCAAAATTCCTCCCGTATGATCGTTTTTCAGCCTGCCCAGGCAGGTCGAATCTTAGAAAAGCAGGCAAATCAGCATCATGCTGATGTTGACGAGCGTTTCCCTAATATTTGCACGCTTTTTTGACTGCCGCGATGGCTGCGTCCTTGTCGGCCTCGAAGAACTTGACGATGTCAACGTCGTCGCGGCGCAGGAACTTGTAGCCTTCCTTGGCGACGCGTTCGGCGCGGCGGATCTCGTTGGCCGTCATCTTCTCGGCTGCTTCAAGGTAGTCCATGAAGTTGTCGGGCAGCACGACAACGCCGTCGGCATCGCCGAAGACGATATCGCCGGGACGGACGACAGCGCCGCCGCACTGGACGGGCACGTCGACCTCGCCGTTGGTGCCGGTGCACAGCGTCGTCACGGGCGAAAATCCCGTGCAGAAGACGGGGAATCCCAGCTTCTCAAGGCCGAGGCGGTCGGTGCAGGGACCGTCGACGACGAGGCCGCCGAGCTCGCGGTGCTTCATCATCAGCACGAGCTGATCGCCGGCGGGGGCGAAGATGTCTTCGCTGCCGCGGTCAACGACGATGACGCTGCCCTTTTCGGCTTTCATGATCGCGTAGTACAGGGCCGAGCCGTCGCGTTCGGTCATGCGGACGGTATAGGCCGGTCCGAGCATCTTCATGTGCGGCTCGACGGGCTTGATGCGGGGATGCATGAAGCCGTGCTCAAGATGGTGGCCGAACTGGGCGGGAGCGGTGGCCATGATGCGGTCGTAGAGTTCTTTGGTGAGTTTCATTGTTCAGCCGCCTCCCCTAGTAGTGACACTCTTTTTTGAGGTCGTTCAGAGCGCCCTTCGCGCCCTTCTCGAAGAACGCGACGACGTCGAAGTCTTCGCGCTTTTTGTAGACCAGGCCGTTGGCGATGGCTTCGCGCTTTTTGATCTCGTCGGCGGCCTTCTTCTCGGCGATCTCGAGCAGGGGCATGTAATCCTGAGGCACGATGATGACGCCGTCGGCGTCGCCGAAGATGATGTCGCCGGGCAGCACGGCCGCGCCGCCGCATTCAATGGGGATCTGCACTTCGCCGCTGGTGCCGGTGACGTTGCTGGTCACGGGCGAGAAGCCGGTGCAGAAGATCGGGAACTTGGTCTTGCTGGCTTTCAGCGCGCGGCTGTCGGTGGCGGGACCGTCGATGACGATGCCGGCCATGCCGTTGGCCTCAGCCATGATGGCGACGAACTCGCCGACGCAGGCGAACGTGTGGTCGCCCGCGCGGTCGACGACGAGCACCGAGCCCTTGGGCGCCTTCTGGATGGCGTAGTACAGCGCCGATGAGTCGCGCGCCGTGCAGCGCACCGTGTAGGCCGGGCCGATGATCTTCATCTCGTCGGTGACGGGCTTGATCTCCGGCTTCATAAAGCCGCGGCTGATGAAATGTCCGATCGCGGCCGGATCGACCTTCATGAAGCGGTCGCGGATCTCCTGTGACAGTTCCACAATAAACCCCTCCTCGCTGGTTTCTTCTTCCGCAGTTGCCGCCGGGGCGATGATTCAGTACAGAAGAAGTCTGATACGTGTTCTGAAAACATTATAATGTTATCACGCCTTAAACGCAACAGAAAATTCAATGAAATTGCATTCACAAAAAGCGAGCCGAGGACGATGAGGTCTTCGGCTCGCTTTTTACGGGCATTACAGTTTTTTAGGAGGATTCGCTTCGTCGGCGGCTTTCAGCGTCAGGTTCTCGACCGAGGCTTTGCTCTTCGTGCTGGCGTGGTACTGGACGATGACGAGATCGCCGAGGAACATGCCGGGGCCGACGCGGCGCAGGTTGTGCTCGACCAGCGTCCCGTCGACGAGCTGATAGGCGCGGCGGTTCCACGAATCGACGTATTCGAGCGTGCCTTTGTAGCGCTTGGCGGGCGCGGCCGGGACGGGCTTCATGCTGGCTATGATCGGATCGATGATCTCGTGTCCGCGCACATGGAAGGCGGCCAGATGGAGCGGCGTCCAGCCGACGCTGTTGAGCGCGTACGGATCGGCGCCGCGTTCAAGGAGCAGCTGGATGACGCGGGGATCCTTCGTCCAGATGGCCGAATGCAGGACGCTTTCGTGAAAGCGGCCCGTGCCGCAGGCGTTCACATCGGCTCCGGCTTCGACGAGGACCTGAACGACGTCGAAGCCGTTGTTCGTGACAGCCTTGTGCAGCGGCGTCAGTCCCGCGAAGTTGCGGCCGTCGACAGGGGCGCCGCCTGCAAGAGCGGTGCGCACGTCGTCGGCAGTGCCGTGGCCGCAGAGGGTGAAAAACGGTTCGAGCGGGTCGGGAGGCCCCTCGGGCTTCAGCGCTTCGGCGACGATGGCAACGGCGCGCTCGTGCGCGATGCGGCGAGCCTCTTCGGGATCGGGCTTTTTCGGCTCTTCCTTTTTGAGCTCCTCAGGCTTGGGCTCGGCGGACCCGCTTTTTGCCTCGCCGGCGGGAGCTGCGGCCTGCTCAGGTTCTGGCTGGACCGTGTTTTCGGCAGCGGGAGCGTTCTCTTCCGCTGCGGCCGGCTGCGGCGCCTCAGGGGCGGGGGCAGCGGCGCTGTCTGTTTTCGCCTCTGCGGGCGCGGGCGTTTCGTTTTTGATCTCTTCGCTCATGGCATGATCTCCAAAAGGGCAAATTTAGGGAATCGCTGATTAAATCCTATTATGCAGAATTTAACGAGCGCACAGGAAACCTGAGAAAATGCGTCAGATCCGAAGAAACCTGTCCGTAAGGGGCTCCGGAGGCGTACTTCCGTACGTTGGAGGAGCCTCTCGGACAGCGTTTCGTAGGAGATGACGTATTTTATCAGCGTTTCCTTGGCGTCCTTATTTTATCCTTTCGGGCGGTTTCTCTCAACCGGAGATTTCTTCGCCGCGCGCGGACGGGGATGGTACAGCTGCCAGCCGAAAGCGAGCGCGCATGTGCGCAGGAGCGCGACGATGGCGAAACCCAGCCAGGCTGTCTGCCCCCCGCTCAAAAAGGGCCGGGCAGCGCAGGCGGCCAGGGTGCCGCCGATGGAGGCCAGCGCGTACACATCGGCCTTGAGGACGACAGGGACGCGCTGGGCGAGGAGATCGCGCAGAACGCCGCCGCCCACGCCCGTGAGCAGTCCCAGCATGACGGGCAGCACAAAGCGCGACTGCGGAGAACTGTAAAATCCGGCCGCGGCGCCGGTGACGGAAAACGCGGCCAGACCGACCGTATCGGACAGATTGTAGAAGAACGCGAAGACGCGGCGGCTTTTTCGCGACAAGCGCACGAAGGAGAACACGGCGCACGCTGCCGCGGCCACAGCAAGCGCCAGCAGCAGCCAGACGGGATCGGTGAGCGCGCGCGGCGGCACCGCCCCGATAAGGACATCGCGGATCATGCCGCCGCCGACGGCGGTGAGCGCGGCCAGGACGGCAACGCCGAAGATGTCCATCCGCCGCGACAGCGCGACGAGCGCGCCTGACAGCGCAAAGGCGATCGTCCCAGCGGTTTCAAAGATCAGCCATGTGATCGACATGTGATTCACCCCAATGATTTCATTCGGAAAAGATTGGCTGAGTGTATCACCGCGATGCGAAAAGGACAATATGAAAGGCGATTTTTGAAAAATGTTTGTGATGCCGATACAAAAAGGCGGGCCGGTTTTGTCCGGTCCGCCTTTTGTGCTGTACGAAGACGTCTTTGATTAAATCCCATTATTTTGCCGCGGCCGCGACGATCGCGTCGAGCATCTGCGCCGTCTGCTCTTCACCGTTCATCGTAAACGACTTCAGCGAGCAGTGATCGCCCTCCACGGTGTAGATGACGGTGATGGCGTCTTTGCTGTCTTTCATCGTGCCCGAGAACACCGCTGCCGGCTTGCCGTCGCGCTTCGTCGCCCGCCACGAGGACGACGGGCAGGCGCGCCCGAGCGCTTCGCCGAGGTTGAGCGTGCTGTCTTGGACGGGCGTTTCCTTGACGACATTCACCGCCGCTTCGTCGCCCAGCCCGACGAGACCGGCCAGGTCGTAGAACGTGTCCGCGGCGACCGTCTGAACAGGTTCATGCGCCTTGAACACGCGCACGAACGGCGTTTTCGTCTGGGGGAAGACGATCGTCAGACCGTACAGGATCAGCGCCGTGCCGATCAGCTTGGTCCAGAAGCCGAGCTTTCTTTTTCTGACGGGCTTGGCTTCGGCCGCTTCAAACTGACGCCGCAGCGACGAGGCGCGCACGGTCTTGGGATCGTTCTGCACAAAGCGCTGCTCGCGCGCTTCTCCGCACTCCGGGCAGAACTTCTGCGCATCGTTTTCAAACTTGTGTCCGCATTTGCTGCAATACAGGCTCATATCAATCACCTCTGTGAAAATTATTTTGCGCGCTCAAAAAGCGCGCCTTGTTCCGCATGGGACAGGATCAGCCGGACGGTTTTCGGGGCAGTCTTGTCTGAACAAACTGCGAGCCTTTGAGCGTATTATACCGCATCATGCCGCATCGCGCGTCGCCCTTATGGATGAAAATGTTCAAAAAAAGAGAAAGGCGCGAACGCCTCTCTCCCGTGCAATTCGTATTATTATTCCCTGCCGTTCCAGCAGTAGGTGCAGAGCTTGCAGTGATCGAGTCCGACGGCGTCGAGCATGTCGTCGAGGCGGTTGTAGCGCAGCGAGGTGAAGCCCATCTGCTCCCTGATCCCTTCGAGCATCGCCAGATAGCGCTCGCTCTCGGGATTGGCGTACTCGGCCAGCACTTCGGGCGTCGGC
>JAGAYQ010000465.1 GCA_017940445.1 Pyramidobacter sp.
ACCACACCGAGCCGGATCAGGAGCGCCTGCGCGCTGAGCCGCTGATCACGGTGCTGGCCGAATCGCCCGAAGCCGGCTTTTTCCTTGGCATGGCCGACGAAGGACGAAAGATCTTTGTGCAGGGACACCCGGAGTACGACCGCCTTACGCTCGATAAGGAATACCGGCGCGATCTGAGCCAGAACAGGCCGATCGAACTGCCTGTCAATTATTACCCCGACGGCGACCCGACGCGCGAGCCGCTGCTGACGTGGCGTTCCAACTCGGCCAACCTGTACGAAAACTGGCTCAACTACTATGTCTATCAGGTGACGCCGTACGACATCTATGGCATCCCGTCCCTTGCCGGACGTCCGCCCTCGAAAAATCGATAACGCTGTTCTGAACGTTGTGCCGAAAACAGAAACAAGCCGCCGTCTGAGGAAAAACTCTCAGACGGCGGCTTTCGTTTGGCGATGTTCGATAAAGATGTTCCACGTGAAACAGTTTGGTTATTTTGCAGATGACGGGGCTGCCAGCGCTTCTTCGTAGAATTTCTTCAGATCGGCCTTCCAGAGCGCGTGCGCTTCCGGGTTGGAGTAGAACATGTGGCCGCCCCAGTAGGTCTTGAACGTGATGTTTTCGCGGAGGTAGGCGGGGATGTCCATGTGGCTGATGCAGTAGCGCGTGGTGTTGATGGAGCAGTGCAGGTCGAACTTGCCCGCGCAGGCGAAGAATTTCAGCCGCGTGTCCATCTTCATCGCCTGGCAGAGGTCGGCAAGCAGCGAGGCGAAGCCGCCGGCGCGCGGATAGGCGCCCGTGGACGTGGGCAGGTAGCCGCTGGCAAAATCCCACTTGCCGCCGTCGACGCGCGGATTGTACGCCTGATAGTCGCGAGCGGCGGGCAGCTTCATGATGCGGCCGAAATACTCGAAAAACGCGGTGTAGCACGCGGCCGACATGTTGTACGTCTGCGAGTCGTTGTTGGCCTCAAACGGCGTGCCCGGATGCGTGAGACGGGCGTCGAAGTAGCTCGTCACCAGGCCTTCGTCCTCCAGCAGGCGGCCGGCGAACTGCTTGTCGTTGACGCGCAGGTTGAGGCTGTCCAGATAATCCTTCTTCAGCCCCGTGTAGCGGCGCAGATTTTCGAGCACGCGGGCACGCTCTTCGGCGCTTGCCTCGCAGCCCTTCCAGAGGAACGACAGGTATTCCGACTGCGCCCAGGCGTCGGCTTCGGCGCGCACGTCTTCAAGATCGCGGGCGAGCAGATCGGCGTCGAGCTTCTTGTGGAACCACGCCGCGGCTGTCATCGCCGGAACCGTGTGCACCAGATGATGCTCCAGCAGCATCGACGTGTGCAGCTCGCCGTAGGACAGCGCCGGCGACACGGCGACGAAGCCGGAGGGCATGATGTGCATCTGCTGCAGTTTCAGCACCAGACCGCTGCCGCGCAGCCCGCCGTAGCTCTCGCCCATGATGAACACCGGCGAGCCGAAACGGCCGTGCGACACCATCCAGGCGCGGATGATGCGCGCGATCGATTCCACGTCCTGCCGCACGCCATAATACTGCCGCTCCTTCTCGTGATTGGTGACGCGGCTGAATCCCGTGCCGACCGGATCGATCAGCACGATGTCGGAAAAGTCGAGGATCGTGTTCGGGTTGTCGCAAACGGTGAACGGACGCTGCGGCGCGCCGTCGCCCTGTCCGGACAGCGAATACGTCTTCGGCGCCAGCGCCGCCATGTGCAGATACAACGTCGACGTGCCCGGCTTGCCGTTGAACGCGAACGTCACCGGACGGCCCTCCGCGCCGCCTTTGAGCGCATAGCTCACGCAGAAGCTGCGCGCCTGCTCGGCGCCTTCGTCATTGCACACCGGCACCTCCTCGGCGCAGATCGAATAATCCAGCCGCTTCCCGTTCAGCGTGATGAAATCCTCGGCCGTCTGCGCCGCCGCGAACGGCTCCGCCCCGTTCAGCATCGTTTCCTCCATTGCAGCCACATCCTTCGCGAAAAAAGTTTTCGAGAGATTCAAACCGCCCTATTATAGCGCATCGGAGGATACCGGTAAAAATCAGCCGATCATTTGCGAATTATAACTGTGTGATGTACAATGACGCTATAATAACTATACAGGAGATGAGTAAGATGCCGAGTTCTATTGTAACGATCCGCATGGATTCCGAGATCAAAAAGCAGGCACAGGCGATTTTCAACGATTTAGGCATGGACATGACGACGGCGATGAATATCTTTGTGCGGCAGGTGATCCGCGAACAGGCGATCCCGTTCCGTGTCCAGAAAAACAGAGAACCGAACCGAGAGACCCTTATGGCTTTGCTTGAAGCGGAACGCCTGGTGTCCGATCCTGCGGCAAAACGCTATACCGTCGAAGAAGCTCTTGAAGAACTGAAAAGATGAATCAGGAAAAATGTGCCGGACGCATGATCGTCTGGACATCGCAGTTCAAGCGGGACTATAAACTGGCGATAAAACGCAGACGAAATATTGCTCTTCTGGACGACGTGATTCGGCTGCTTGCGGATGGAGAAATGCTGCCGGAAGAGTACAACGATCATGCCTTGACAGGAAACTGGCTGGGGCATCGTGAGTGCCATATCGCTCCTGACTGGCTGCTGATCTACCGTCTCGAAGAAGAGCTGCTTGTCCTCACTCTGACGAGAACAGGATCGCACAGCGATCTGTTCAGAAAATGAGCGGCAAGGCGTTAGACTGAGTTTGGCTGTAGCGCGTTGTGCGTGAAAACACAGAAAGAACAGAATGCTTGACCTTTGAGCAAAGTTACGAGAGGCGGAAAATGTTGCTCCACCTCGTTTTCTCCCAAAAGCGCCCCGGTTACGCTGTTGTGGTGAAAACGTATTCGGGGTATTTGTAAGGAGAAATACAAGCGGCGCGCTGTGCTGAGCAGCGCGCCGCTTGCGCATATTGCGATATTATCAGCGAATGTATCTCTCGCTTCCATAGACGAGGACACCGTCCTTTTGCGCCTCACTGATGAGCGCGTCGTC
>JAGAYQ010000466.1 GCA_017940445.1 Pyramidobacter sp.
ACGTTCCAGGTGGAGAATTATGATGAGAGCGTTTCGTCATACTGCGATGCCAGATGCGAGAATGTCGCGCTGCCGGTGACCTTCTGCGAAGGGATGAACAGATACCGCCATGGCTTGCGTCCCGACGTTTCCGCCCAGCTTGAAGCCACGCGGCAGTAACGCGCGCCTCGTGATTTTTTCGCCAAGACGCTTTTGTCTTCCAGCTTGTCCTCGCCCTTGATCTCGACCAGATAGCAGGTGCTGCCTGTTTCAGCGACAAAATCCGGCTCGTAGGCGTGCGTGCCCGTTTCGTCAAGATATTTCAGATCAAACTGAGTAGGCGATGGCCGCAGCCATTTTTCCACATCGGCGTCACTTTCCATCAGCTGCGCGAATTTCAGCTCCGGTCCGCTGTCGAACGCGAACACGTCAAACACGCTCTTTTTCGAGCCCGAAAACAGCACCGAACGGATATTGCCCGTGTACGGCTCATACAGCCCCGAGCGTTTGCTGAAGTTATACCGCCGCGGAGAATTCTCGGCCTCCACTCCGATCACCGCCTCGACAAACGCGCCGAGCGGACGTACAAAGTGATCAGGTGCCATCATCTGGCGGAAAATTTCAGCCGTGATCGCGTTTTTGTTCATCATCACGATATTATACAGGCCATTTTCGCCAAAGCGGCTGCGGAAATGTGCGCACGCCTGCGAAATCAGAGCCCAGAGAATGCTTTTGCACTTGCTGTAGTCGATCTCCGGACGTTCGCGCAGCAGAGCGAGCAGGACCTTTTCCGGCTGGTAGCCTTCAAAATCAAGAGCATCGCCAAAAATCCGTGTGCGGTCGGCCGGATCGGTTAGGTTCTGAATAAGCACCTCGTTTTTGATCGGCGTCTGATTCAGCTTGGAGACGTCCAGTTCAAACGGCATAAATACGCAGTCCGTTTCGCCTTTTTCCGTAATGCCGATGCGGGGGATGACGATCGACTTTTCCTGAAAGCGAGAATAGACCGACTGCGTCTTTTTGCGCACCCACGTTGTCAAAATGTCCTTGTTTCTACGGTACGTATCGGCCAGGTCCTTATCCTGTTCAAGCTCTTTTGCGGCCAGCTCAGCGGCTTTCTCCTTCCGCATCTCGGCGCTTTGCCCCGCCGTTTGTGACAGGCCGTTTTGCACTGCATTCGATACGGCTGTCAGCAGAGCGTCATTCTCGGGCGTTTTAGGCAGCTTCGTCTCGGCATACGCCTGTTCAAGCTCCCTGTCAGCCTCCAGCCCCAGGTTGATCTGCGTAGCGACCGTCTGCTCGGCAGGCTCGTCGTTGTTCAGCACGATTACATTGCCCGCTTTGAAGATCGAGTCGCCTTTCTGTGCCTCCGCCAAAATCTCTTCGAACTTGTCGTGAGCCGTCAGCATCACCGCATCGGCCTCGCGGTCACCCGTGCGCTCACCCCACGGCAGACGCAGACCGCGCCCCACCATTTGCTCGCGCAAAATTTTTGAAGCCGCCGTGCGCAGCGGCACGATCGTGTAGAGATTGTTCACGTCCCAGCCCTCTTTCAGCATGTTCACGTGAATCACGATCTCCACAGGATTATCTGCCCGCTCTACATCCAGCAGCAGCCGCGTGTTCTCCTCCGACTCCGCGCCCTTCTGCCTGGAGTGTACCACGATCGTCTTGTTTTTATAGGCGCCGTCTTTGAAGGCGGGCGAGCACACGTAGTTTTTCACCCATTCGGCGTGTTCCGTGCTCGCACACACCACCAACATGAACGGCTTCACCGGCCGCAGACCGTGATTTTGGGCCCACGCTGCCAGATGAAGCTTTGCCCGTTCGTGACAGGCGATGCCGTCGGCCAGCATCAACTTGTCCGTCTGTTCTGTGCCGAACTCGTAATTTTCGATATTCGCGCGCGTCACCGCAAACGGCGTGCGCGTGTATCCGTCGGCGATCGCCTGCGAAAGCGGGTATTCATACGCCACGTTTTTGAACGGCACCTGTTTGCTCTTCACCTTTGCCAGCGGCGTTGCCGTCAGCTCCAGCCCCAGCACGGGGCGCAGCTCGTTCAGCGCTTCCATGCCCCGCTCGGCACGGTAGTGGTGCGACTCGTCCATCAGCAGCACAAGATCATCCATGCGCGACAACTCGGCGAAGAACGAGCCGCCGAAGATCTCGTTGTCCTTCTTCATCGACGCGTTTTCCTTGTTGAACTTGTCGATGTTGTACACGTACACGTTCACCCCGCCGCCAAACAGCGACAGCGTGCGGTTTTTGTAGTCGTCGTCGGTGATGATGTTCGGCCGCTGCACAGCAAAGCAGTTGAGCCCTTTAAAGACGTATTTGGGATTGTTGGGCTCGCCCAGGTCGCTTTTCAGCTTTTCGTAGATCGTGGAATTGGGCGCCACGACGAAAAAGTTGCGCAGGCCGAAGTTGGCGTGCAGATAGGCGATGAACGCCCCCATCAGCCTCGTTTTGCCCACGCCCGTCGCCAGTGCAAACGTCAGCGACATAAACGCGCGCTCAAAATCAGTGCACGTGGGATACAGCGCCCGTACCGCCGCGATCGCCGCACCCAGGTCAGTATCCTTTGCTGGCGGCACCGCGGCCAGGATGTTCGCAAGCCGGCGCAGCGACTCTGCCTGAGGCGCACGCAGCGACATCACCCCGCTGATGTACTCGGGCGTGTAGCCCTCGATCAGCGCGCTCATGCCTCGTCACCGCCTTCCTCATCATCGTCGTCGTAGACCGGCGGATGGACGATGTTCAGGTCATAGTTGTCGCGGCC
>JAGAYQ010000467.1 GCA_017940445.1 Pyramidobacter sp.
AGTCAACATCGGCCCGCGCAACTACGACGTTCATTCCACCCGCGAGCGCATGGAGATCGCCACGCTCGGCCAGGCCTATGAACTGCTCTGCGCCATCCTGCGCGAACTGGATTAGATACACGGTTCTGCTGCCCGCGCATTAAGCGAACAGATACAGAAAAAACTCCCGAAGGAGCTGCCCGCGCTTGGCGAACTCCTTCGGGAGTTTTTTCGCATGACTGTTTACTACTGCGCCGTCTCTGCCAGGAAGTCGGCGGCAAACTGGGCCATCACGGCCGCGCCGCGCTTGAGCACGGCTTCGTCGACGTCGTACTTTTCCTGATGGTTGGTGTAGATATAGCCCTTCTTCTCATCGCGGCTGCCGAGGAAGCCGAAGATGTAGCGGGTCTTCTGGCCGTACCAGGAGAAGTCCTCGCTGCCCATGATCGTCGGCATGTGGCCGACGCCTTCTTCGCCGTAGAGCTTGACGACCGCGTCGTGGGCGATGCGGTTGAGCTGTTCGTCGCTGTTGATGACCGGCTCGGTGAGGTATTGGTATTCAAGCTCTGCCTTGGCGCCGAACGCAGAGGCCACGGACGTGATGACCTGACGCATTTTGTCCTCGACGAACGTGCCGGACGCGAACGTGCGCACGGTGCCTTCCATGACGACCTCGCGAGGCGTGCAGTTCCAGCGGTCGCCGCCGGAGATCGTGCCGATGGTAAGGACGAGGGGATTGAGCGGATCGTTCATGCGCGACACGCACTGCTGAAGGCTGCTGATGATCTCAGCTGAAGCGGTGATCGCGTCGATGCCAAGATGCGGCGCCGAGCCGTGAGCCGACACACCGGTGACCTTGATCTTGAACATGTGGCAGCAGGCCATGCGGTTGCCGGGGGTAACGTCAATAAGGCCGCTCTCCACGGTGCCCCAGATGTGAGCGCCATAGATCGCGTCGACGCCGTCGACGGCGCCTTCCTTGACCATCGCCAGCGCGCCGGTGGCGATTTCCTCGGCGGGCTGAACGACGAGGCGCACGTTGCCGTGCAGTTCGTCCTTGATCTCGTTGAGGATCTTGGCCGCTCCCAGCAGCATCGCCATGTGATTGTCATGGCCGCAGGCGTGCATCTTGCCCTCGTTGCGGGAGGCGAACGGCAGGCCCGTTTCTTCCTTCACAGGCAGAGCGTCGATGTCGGAGCGGAGGGCGACCGTCTTGCCCGGATGACCTCCGTGGATCGTGGCGATCAGACCGTGGCAGGTCTTCATTTCGACGATGTCGGTCACGCCCATCGCGTCAAGGTCGCGCTTCATCGAGGCGCAGGTCTCGACTTCTTCGTTTGACAGCTCAGGGCAGGTGTGGTAGTAACAGCGGCGCTCGATGATATAGGGTTCGTATTTTTCAGCAAGAGCTTTGATATCCATTGTGATGACCTTCCTTATTATAGATGAATGAGTGTCTTGAAAAAATGTCGCGGCGTGCGAGGCCGCGACACAGGAACAGAAAAGTCTAGAAGAAATTGGCGAAGATGCCGGCGATGAACACCGACGCGATCGTCACGGTGGTGAAGCCGCCGACCAGCATGGGAGGCATCAGCTCACCCATGAGGTAGTCCATCTCCTCGTCGTTCTCAGCCAGAGCCTTGCAGATCGACTCGGTGAGCACGGCGTTGGGCGGGAAGCCGTAAAGAGCCGTCAGCGACGTGGACAGCGCCAGCGGCCACGACAGGCCGACGACCTTGGCGGCGAAGAACGAAGCGACGAGCATGCCGGATACGCCGATGACGATGAGGATCACGAGCGGCGTGATGATCTCGCCGAGCATCTGAGGCGTGCAGTCCTTGAGGCCGTCGAAGATGTACATCATCAGAGCGAACATGAGGATGCCGGACGAATTGGCTTTGCCCAGCGAGTTCTCGTCAAGGAAGCCGATCGACGTGAAGAACACGCCAAGCAGCAGACACCAGATCGCGCCCGAGATCTTGCCGATGGGGCCGAACGACACGCCGCCCAGCAGGGTGGCCATGTAGCCGACGATACCGAGCTTGAGCAGGATGACGACAGCACTGTCGAACTTCTTGGGCAGAGGAGGCAGCAGCTTGCGTTTGGTGGCAGCAGCAGCCTTGACAGCCTGCTCTTCTTCAGCGGCGGAAACCTTGCCGGCGCGGAAGTCCTTGATCAGGCGGCGTCCTTCTCCCTGAAGGAAGATAGCCGTCAGCGGATAGCCGGCGAATCCCTGAACGCAGTACACGGCGATGGCGTACACGCCCACAGCCGTCAGTCCCTTGGCGACGGCGGCGTCGCGCATCAGCTTGGCGGCGATGATACCGCCCGTGAGCGGAGGCAGACCGGCGATCATGTAAGCACGATCCATGAACAGGGGGCAGAGGAAGTAGCCGACGGCGCACATGCCGGCCAGACCGGCCAGCGCCACGACGACGACCTTCCACTGTTCCATCAGCTGCTTGAAGCTGATGATCGTGCCCATGTGCACGATGAGCAGGAAGATGGCCATCGCACCGCCCCAGGGCATGAGCATGGCGTTGGTGACGACCTCCTTGGGAAGTCCGTGCCAGTAGCACCACAGCATCAGGCAGGCGGTGACGAACACCGAGGGGATCCACGCCTTGGTGATCGTGGAGACCCATTCGCCGGCCACGTAGAGCAGCGCGCAGAGCACAAAAGCAGCCATGAAATTGTACTTGAGAACTTCGAGCATCTTATCCCTCTCCTTTTTGAGATATGCTTTCCCGTGCAGCCGCCAGAGCACAGCGTCAGCGCGAGACGACGGGAAACACTCCCGTGACAGTATGAAAAATTATATATTTTTTTACGGAAAAAAGCAAATGACGTTTCAGTTTTTTTCAGTTTTTTTCAAATAAGAACATTTATATCACAGAATTTGTACGAAATTGCTCATTCTGAGAGACTCGTTCCCTCGGGCATTTACATTTATAAAATATTGACAAAACAAATTCTGCCGGGTATTATTATTTCTAAATTGGTCGGATGGTCCGGCCAAAATTGAGCACAAACACGCAAGGAGGTCTTTTTGTATGAGAAAGAACCGTTTCTTCCGTCTGCTGCTGGCCGCACTGGCCGCGAGCGTGGTGTTTGCCGCCTGCGCCGACGCGCGCGTGATCAAAGTCGGACATACCGGCACGAAGGATCACTATTACCAGATGTATCTTGAGAACTGGGCGAAGGCTGTGACGGAGCGCACGAACGGCCGCTACACGTTCGAAATCTATCCCTCCGACCTGTACGGCAAGCCCAATCAGCTGATCGAAGGCTGCCAGCTGGGAACTTCCGACATGGTGCTGGCGACGGGCTCGCTGCTTTCGTCGTACAGCAAGATCGTCGGCGTTCTCGACCTGCCCTTCCTGTTCGCGAGCGAGAAGGAAGCCAGCTACGTGCTCAACGGACCGATCGGCGACGAGCTTTCCGCCTCGCTGGCCGAGAAGAACCTGATCGTCCTCGCCTGGTGGGAGAACGGCATGCGTCACCTGTTCCCGCCCCGTCCGGTCAACAAGCCTGAAGACCTCAAGGGTCTGAAGCTGCGCGTCATCAACTCCAAGCCGATGATCGAGACGATCAACGCGATGGGCGCGATCGCCGTTCCCATGGCGTTCAACGATGTGTACTCGGCCTGGCAGATGAAGACGATCGACGGCTGCGAAGGCACGATCACCCACATGCTCACTCAGAAGTACTATGAGCTGACCAAGACGGCCGCCCTGCTGTGGTACATGCACGTGCCGAATCCTCTGATCATGTCGAAGAAGCTCTGGGGCCGCATCCCCGATGCTGACAAGGCGATCTTCATCGACGAGGCCAAGAAGATGAGCGTGTTCTCGTTCGACTTCCAGGCCAAGGCCGACGAAGGCGACATCAAGAAGTGCGAAGAGCTGGGCGTCGTCTTCACGCGTCCCGACCGTCAGCCGTTCATCGACCTCTGCAAGCCGGTCTGGGAGATCTTCCGTCCTGATTACGGCGACATGATCGACCGCATCATCGCCGAGGCGAAGAAGGCTCAGTAATATAGCACAGCGCCCTTAGCGGCACACGATGGTTCTCAGGGCAACGGGGCGGAGTCCGTTCCGTTGCCCTGATTCATTTTTCATGGTTTTTTATAATTTTTTCAGAACGAAATCCTGGCAAGGAGGCTTTTTATGCTCAAACTGCTCAAGGCGGTCAACGATCTGATCACGAAGATCACGCACGCCGCGCTCGTGTTTTTCATGTCGGGCATGGTGGCGCTGATCTTCGCGCAGGTCATCTACCGCTACATCCTCAAGCAGCCGCTCTCGTGGTCGGAGGAGCTGGCGAAGTATTTCTTCTCGTGCATCATCTTCTTCGGCGCGGTCATCCTGTACCGCGAGGAGAAGCACATCAACATGTCGATGGCGCTCGATTCGGTCAGGAACAAGACGTTCAAGCGAGTTGTGAAGTTCCTCTGCGATCTGCTGATCATCCTGTTTTTGTGCATCATGACGTTCTACACGTTCCCGCTGGCCTACGACATCCTCAAGCTGGGCGGCGTGTCGCCGTCGATGGAGTGGCTGAAGTTCGGCTGGATCTTCATGATCGTGCCGGTGGCGAGCGCGCTGTCGCTGCTGATGATGCTCGAAGTGCTGCTCAAGTCGTTTGCGGCGAAGGAGGGAAAATAAATGGGCATGGGCATGTGGCTCACCGTTTTCTTCGTCGTCTTCCTGCTGATGGGCATCCCCATCGCCGTGGCGCTGGGACTGACGTGCATTTTTGCCTGCCTGGTCGATCCCATCTCGGGATTTTTCGCCGGCACGCTCACGTCGATGGACCTGTACTGGGAGTGCACCGACATCATCAGCGAGCTGATGCAGAAGACGTTCAACTCATCCAACGGCTCGGCGCTGATGGCGATCCCGTTCTTCATCCTGGCCGGCAACATCATGGCTTCCGGCGGCGTGTCCAAGCGCCTGGTCGGGCTGGCTGAGGCGTTCCTCGGCCATGTCACCGGCGGTCTGGCACTGGTCGCGACCGTTGCGTCCACGTTCTTCGGCGCGGTCTCCGGCTCCGCTCCCGCCACCACGGCGGCCATCGGCGGCGTCATGATCAAGCCGATGGAAAGCAGCGGCTACGATCCCGCCTTTGCCGGCGCGGTCGTCGCGGCCTCGGGCACGATCGGCCTGATCATCCCGCCCAGTTTGACGATGGTGCTGTACGGCGTCAGCACGGGCGTGTCGATCGGCGATCTGTTCCTTGGCGGCATCATCCCCGGTATCATCATCTGCCTTGTGCTCATCATCCCCGAGTATCTGATCTCGAAAAAGCGCGGCTACAAGAGCGCCCGCAAGTTCACCGCAGCCGAGCGCTGGGCCGCGTTCAAGAATGCTGTGTTCGCGCTGATGATGCCGATCATCATCCTCGGCGGCATTTACTGCGGCGTGTTCACGCCCACGGAGTCGGCGGCTGTTGCTGTCGTCTACGGCATCATCGTCGGCATCTTCGTCCACAAGGAGCTGAAGTGGAGCGACATCTACAAGCTGGTGCTCAAGTCGGCACGCTCCACGGCGGTCATCATGTATCTGATGATCACTGCCGACATCCTCAGCTATATCCTCGTGTCCCATCAGATCCCGCAGAATCTGGCCGCGTCGATCCTGACGGTGTCGAACAACAAGCTGATCGTGCAGATGATCATGATCGCTATTCTGCTCGTTGTCGGTACGTTCCTCAACAATTCGGCGGCGATGGTGCTGCTGGCGCCCATCTTCTATCCCATCCTGCTGAGCCTGCAGATCGACCCGCTGTTCTTCGGCATCATCATGGTCATCTCTCTGGCCATCGGGCACAACACGCCGCCTGTCGGCCTGTGCCTGTTCGTCGCCTGCGACATCGGCGGCGTCAAGCTGGAGCGCCTCGTCAAGGAGGTGGCGCCGCTCGTGCTTGCCATGATCGCCGCCACGTTCGTGATGAACTGCTTCCCGCAGGTCGTCCTGTTCCTGCCGAACCTGCTGAGGTAATGCGATTACGCTGAATCAAACAAAAACGTCCCGTAAAGGCAAAGCGATACGCTCTCCTCAGCGGGACGTTTTTGTTGTGCACTACAGTATTTGTGCCGGTGTCAAGCCCCCCGGGCCTGAAAACTGCCTTTCAGCGGAAGCGTCGCCGCCTTCGGGCTTCGGCGAGAAGCGACTCCCGCGTGACGACGAGTTCTTTGAGCTTGAGCTCGCCGGGGCGGATGCCGGCTGTCAGAAATCCGTCGACGGAGCGGAGCACGTGACTGACGATCTCGCCTCCGTCGGGACCGACGGTGACTTTAAGGTCACCGGTGCGCACGGCGTGGACGGCGGAGGGGATGCGTTCAACGCTGCCGACCGGGAGCTTGATGCCGTGTTCGAGCAGCGAGTCGAGGACGCCGAGTGCCATCAGGTCGTTGGCGCAGAAGATGGCATCCGGATGCCACGGCAGCATCTGTTCGGCGGCTGCCCGGCCGCCTTCGCGCGTCAGGTCGCTCCAGACGGTGCGCTTTTCCAGATCAGGATAAGCGCTTGCTGCGCTCAAAGCGCCTGTGACGCGGTCGACGCCGATCTTTGACCAGCGCGGTCCCCCGACGCACAGGAAGCGCCTCAGCGGGCGCACACCGGACAGAAGCGTCTGCGCGCTCAGCTTGCCCTGCTGAGTGCAGCTGCCTGTCCAGATCGCCAGACGGCGGGGGATGTCCCTGGCGGCGGTTGGAGGCATCGTCTCGCCGACGTCGCAGATCAGCGCCGGAGTACGGAGCCTCGCAGCCGTACGGGCGGCAGCGTCGCCGTCGAGAGCGTTCAGGATCAGCACTTCTGAGCCGCGCGTGAGCAGCTTTTCCACAAGCTCCGTCTGAGATACGGGATCTCCCTCGCGATTGGGATAGTGGATCGTCCCTGTC
>JAGAYQ010000468.1 GCA_017940445.1 Pyramidobacter sp.
CGCCCTCCCACACCGTGTGCACGTCCGACGTGCAGATGGCGATCGCCAGCGGACGGCAGATCGCGTCCATCGGGCCGCAGACGGGACGTTCCTTCTCGATCCAGCCTACCTCACCGATCCTGAGCATCGCAAATCCTTTCATGTTTCTTCCTCCTTCCGTATGGTACAAGGACAGCGCCGAGACGCTTCGTGCTGAACCAGCATAGCCTTGATAATAATAGTTTACCATAATATGAACGTTGTGCAAGTCATTATTTAACAGTATTTATGATTTTTTGTGAAGGAGCGCGATTTCTTTATTGCCTCGAAGTATGATAATATGAGCAAAGCGATCAATGGCACGCTGCCGGTTCGTTCTCGCAGGCGGCAGCCGCGCGATGAGCATTTTGATCGCGCATGAGTATAAGTTGATGAGCGCTGATTGATCAGTTAAAAAGAACACAAAATACGAGGCCGTTTTCCCGTTTGCTGCCCGCGCCGGAAAACGGCCTCGCTATCGTGTATAATTGGCGGAAGAATCACAAATCACTCAGGAGGCTGCATTCATGAAGATCAAATCAGTTCCCGCCCTCTGGACCGTGCTGTGCGTCCTGGCGCTGGCTGCTGCCTGCTGCGCGGCGCCGCGGTTGAAATATCCCTTTGTCCCTGAAAAGTTGAACGTCACGTCCGAAGACCGGCTGCTCGTCGTTGCGCCGCATCCTGATGACGAAGCCCTCGGTGCCGGCGGCCTGCTCGCGCTCTGCGGCCCGCAGACCGACGTCCTCGTCCTCACCGACGGCGCCAGGGGACACAAAGGCGTGCCCGAAGACGCGGAGCGCGAAGTGCGCACCCGTCAGTTCCTTGCCGAGATGCAGCTCGTGCGGCCGCATCGGCACATCATGCTCGGCCTGCCCGACGCGGCGCTGTGGGATCACAAGACCTGCCTGAACGATTTTGACATGAGCCCCTACACAAAAGTCTTCGTCGCCGAGTGCGACGCCCATCCCGACCACGCTGCCGCCTGCGCCTTCGTCACAGAAAAGCTGTGGGGCATGGCCCGCCGCGGCGAAAAAGTCCCCGAGCTGTACCTGTACGAAGTCCACAAGCCACTGGGCAACGTCAGCCACGCCCTCGACATCACCGCCGTGATCGAGCGCAAGCGCGCCTTCATCCGCTGCCACGAAGACCAGCTGCCGCAATACTGCTATGAGCAGATCGCTCTTGACCTGAACCGCCTGCGCGCCTCGCAGCAGAACAAGCCAGACCGGTTTTTCGAAGCCTACTGCCAGATCACGCCCGATTTCAGCGCCTTTGCCCGCGCCCTTTTCCCCGACGGACTGCCGCAGGATCCCGGCGAAGCCGCTGACTGCATGAAGAAGATCGAAGTTCCCATCCTCACCCCCGGGGGAATTCGCGCCACGATGATCCTGGAGCTTCATCCGCAGTTGGAAAAGCCCGTGCAGCGCGCCTTTGCCGAGATGGCCGACGCTGGCTTCCCGATCGATCCGTCCACCACCGGCGGCTTCCACTGGTCCGTCGCCCAAAAGACCGGCGTGGTCAGCAAACACG
>JAGAYQ010000469.1 GCA_017940445.1 Pyramidobacter sp.
GCCCGGCGTCGGCAAGACCGCCATCGTCGAGGGGCTGGCCTGCCTTGTGCAGCGCGGCGAAGTGCCCTCGCTGCTCAAGGACAAGCGCGTCGTCGAGCTGAACATGGGCAGCATCGTCGCCGGCACCCAGTACCGCGGCGAGTTTGAAAAGCGCATGAAGGCTATCATCGACGAGCTGACCGCCGCCAAAAACGTGATCCTCTTCATCGACGAGCTTCATACTGTCGTCGGCGCCGGCAGTGCGCAGGGATCGCTCGACGCTGCCAACATCCTCAAGCCCTGCCTCGCCCGCGGCGAGTTCCAGGTGATCGGCGCGACCACCCGCGACGAGTTCACGAAGTACATTGAAAAAGACGCCGCGCTCGAACGGCGCTTTCAGCCGGTCGACGTGGGCGAGCCCGATCAGGATGCCGCGCTGGCGATCCTTCAGGGGCTGCGCGAGAGCTACGAAAAGCATCACAGCGTGCATTACACCGAAGAAGCGCTCGAAGCGGCCGTGAGATTGTCCAGCCGCTACCTGTCCGACCGCAGTCTGCCCGACAAGGCCATCGACCTGATCGACGAAGCCGGTGCGCGCACCCGCCTCGACCAGGACGGCGCCGAGATCCCCGAAGGCCTGACCGTCGACGAGAACAAGATCGCCGACGTGCTCTCCGAGTGGAGCGGCATCCCCGTGCGCACGCTCACCGAACACGAGGCGCAGCGCCTGCTCCGTCTGGAGGATGAGATCCATACCCGCCTGGTCGGCCAGGACGAAGCCGTCAGCGCGCTCTGCCGCGCCGTGCGCCGCTCCCGTTCCGGCCTTAAGGACCCGAAGCGGCCCGTGGGCAGCTTCCTGTTCCTCGGTCCCAGCGGTGTGGGCAAGACCGAGCTGGCCCGGGTGCTGGCTCGCGTCATGTTCGGCAGCGAGAAAGCGCTCCTGTCGTTCGACATGAGCGAGTACATGGAGCGCCACGAGGCCGCCAAGCTCATCGGCGCGCCGCCCGGCTACGTCGGTTTTGACGAGGAAGGCCGCCTCACTGAGGCCGTGCGCCGTCATCCCTGGTCGGTCGTCCTCTTTGACGAGATCGAAAAGGCCAACCCCGACGTCTTCAACCTGCTTTTGCAGATCCTTGAAGAGGGGCGCCTGACCGATTCGCACGGCCACAGCGTCGATTTCCGCAACACGATCGTCGTCATGACCAGCAACCTGGGCGTGCGCCAGCTGGCTAAATCCGGCCTGGGCTTTTCACCTTCCGTCGAGACGGAGCGCCGCAAGCAGGCGGATTCGGTGCTTGCCGCCGTGAAGCAGTTCTTCCGGCCCGAGTTCCTCAACCGCATCGACGCACAGCTCGTTTTCCATCCTCTCACGGCCGAGCAGCTCGATCAGGTGTTCGACATCATGCTCGGCGATCTCAGAAGCCGCCTTGACGAGCGCGGCATCACCCTTGACCTGTCTACGTCGGCGCGCGGCAAGCTCCTCAGCGAGGCCGCCGCGCAGAATCAGGGCGCTCGTCCTCTGCGCCGCCTGATCGAGTCGCGCATCGAAGATCCTCTGTCCGACCTCATCCTCTCCGGCGTGCCCGAAGGCGCGGCGATCGACGGCGTGCTCAAAGACGGCGAACTGTCGTTCAAAGTCCGCCGCAAGCGCTCTCCGCGCCGCACGCGTAAGAGCGCCGCAGTCGAGGCAGAGCTGGTCGAAGAATAACAGAACATAAAGGAAGCGCAGATTTAATCCCATTCTGGTGTATTTCAACCAGCGCACAGGAAACCTGAGAAAATGCGTCAGATCCGAAGAAACCTGTCCGCAAGGGGCTCTGAAGGCGTACTCCCGTACGTTGGAAGCCCCCCTCGGACAGCGTTTCGCAGGAGATGA